>CANJTH010000007.1:0-28072 GCA_947477185.1 Actinomycetota bacterium | reverse complement strand
GACCGATGATGAGTGGATTGAGTGCAACGATGTATGCCATCGTAAAGAATGTGACGACTCCGCCACGTACTTCACGCCCTACGGTTGAGCCACGTTCAGAGATTTTAAAGTACGAATCGAGCATGACTTATCCCTTTCTGTTGTGGTTTAAGGGTTTCGTAGAACCCTTTGCGCCTTACGCGGGAGCACAGCCCGAGGGAAGATACTCAATACGGTATCTGTTACTTCGCGGTAATACGAGCAACCACACCAAGGGACACTGCTATTGATTGGCCTATAAGGACTGCAAATAAGAGGGTACCTAGGCCCACATTGCCCCCCAATAGCGCTCCCATGACTACAACTGAGAGCTCAATTCCAAGGCGAACCCGTCCAACACGCACGCCAGTCCGGCGGTGGATGGCAGTCATGAGGCCATCACGGGGTCCTGGCCCAAGACCGCAGGTGATGTAGAGGGCTGTTGCCACCCCGATCATTGCAATGCCAAGAAGGCATATCAGTAATCCAGCTAGAAAACTACTTTGGAGGGGGACTACTTCAACTCCAATTTGAATGGCAATGGCAATGATGACTAGATTTGAAACCGTTCCAAAACCAGGTTTTTCGCGCAATGGAATCCAGGCAAGGAGAACTACTGCACTTATCGCAAATGTAGACCAGCCCATAGTTATACGTAAATTCTGTGAAACACCTTGAGCTAATACCGACCAAGGTCCATTTCCAATATTGCTTTGGATAACGAACGCGTCGCCCAAACCAAATATGAAGAGACCAAAGAAAAGAATGAATACTCTCAGTGGTTTTAAGTCCCATCGCCCATTTCCAGTCCATGGGGTGATTGGAACAGTTCTGTGTGGGCGTACAAACTCCATAAACGGGTTCGATGACATTAAGCCATCGTACTGGTTCGAATTGAGTTCTGTCTTGCATCTGCAATTGCTAATGCGTAGCCTGCTCTAATGTTTCCAGGAATTGGCACAATCATTAACGTAATAGCAGTAATTTCTGGTGCCTCAATCGGTGTCCTTGTTGGAAATAGAATGGCTCTTAAAACTCGCGTACTCTTAACCGATGTACTAGGACTAGTGACTCTACTTGGTGCTGCATCGGCGCTACTTCCGATGTGGTCAGATCGTTACACATCGGCCTTTCCAAGAGGGTGGGCTCTTCTTGTAGTTTTAGGAGCATTAATTATTGGTGGGCTGATTGGTTCGGCCTTAGATCTGGAGACAAAATTAGATGTACTTGGAGAGAATTTACGTCGACGTTTTAGAGCCTCTGAAGAGGGCAGATTTGTTGAGGGATTTGTATCGGCAGCACTCCTTTTTGCTATCGGTCCGTTAGCAATTTTAGGATCGATAAGCGATGGCATGTCTACTGGAATAGATCAATTGCTCCTAAAGAGCACACTGGATTTTTTTGCAGCAATGGCCTTTGCTAGCTCTCTTGGGTGGGGAGTTGCTGCAGCTGCTATTCCTGTCGGAATTTATCAGGGATTTTGGACAGTAGCTGGTCTGTTTTTGGGAGAGATTCTCAGCCCTTACCAAGTCGATGCCATGACTATAGTCGGGGGAGTTATGTTGATTACAATCGGATTAAAACTTCTCAATATAAAAAACGTGGCAGTCGGAAACCTCTTGCCAGCCTTAGCCACGGCCCCACTACTTGCCTTAGTTGTTCATAGTTTTCTTTAGGAAAAGTCGCAGGATACTTCTAGCATCAACGAGATTTTCCAGTACTACTCTTTAAATGGAAGAGGCTGTGATGATACGTGCCCCGCACGTGAAGCACGCGCTGTAACTTGGCGCATGTGATGTCGACGGCATAAAACTTCATAGGCAATCTCAGCACCGGGAGTTACATCTCCTACGACTACCTGCTCACCTTCGATAACCATGACACCACCTTCGGTGCGAGCGTTATGAGTTGCTCGTGAACCACACCAGC
Source organism: Actinomycetota bacterium (assembly GCA_947477185.1). GTDB lineage: Bacteria > Actinomycetota > Actinomycetes > Nanopelagicales > Nanopelagicaceae > Planktophila. The sequence continues at coordinate 26,125 of CANJTH010000007.1, read as the reverse complement.
ACAGCGCTTCCACCTGAAGTGCGTGGACGCGATCTGCAAGTTCAATTAATCTCGCCGAACCTGGAAATAGTAGTGTTTGAAAATCAGTAAGGATGCCAAAGGCAAATACATCTATACCCAATCCATCGACAATCTTTGCCAATTGCTCAATTTGTACCCGTTCATAGAACTGGGCTTCATCACAGATTATGTAATCTATGCGATCTCCGGCTGATAAATGGTCGACAACGTGTTTATGAAGATCCATGCCAGGATTTACTTCTACAGCTGGGGATGTAAGACCTAAGCGAGATGAGATGACACCGCTACCTGCACGGTCCTTATTAGTGAAGATAATTCCGCTACGACCACGACTGTGGTGGTTATGTGCAGTTTGTAGAGCAAGAGTTGATTTACCACTATCCATTGTTCCGCAGTAATACGTTAACTCAGCCATGTAATGAATCCTGCCACACGTCTAGGCAAAGAGCCCATTCTTGGTTAGGGCGGCCTCAAGTTCAGGTAATAAATGACGGGCCATGGCAACTGAGATATGAGATGCATCTCGATATGCAACGATCGAATCGATTATGGCTGGGCAGTACGAAGAGCACAGCCAAGGAGTGGGATCAATAACTTGAAATCCCTTGATGACACTGACGGATGATTTCTCAGTGGAGTCACAGCTAGTTGAATCTCTAGATGCCAAACAAGAGGGGATATCCCGCAATGGTCTTGGAGTATCACTGAGATAGATTAGGTGATCACTTGAACCCTTTAGAGAGTCAAGTAACCTCTTTTGACCATCGCTCCACCACTTTTCGCGATCGCTATATCCGGCACGTGGAGTGAAGTACTGAAAATTACTAGTGATAACGGCAGCTGGATGAATTTCCTGGATACGAGCAATAGAGTTTTCGCGCCATTTCTCACAGTGAACATTCTTAAATGCCCCCTGATCTGGACGGGGCGCGTCAACTGCAGGACATGCCGATTTAGTCAAAGAGATTAGCTTGAATCCTTTGTCTATAGCTAGTTGCTCTAAAGTAGGAAACCATTGCGCCGCATGAGAATCACCATAAAGAACAACCGTCGTAGTCGAGGTTTTATCTCCAAAGGTGCAGTAGCCCGATTTAGTCTCCCCATAATTTACGTGACAGTTATTTCCATAGACAGCGGGCTTAGCCATCACCTCTTTTAAATCAAAGCTGAAGGACTGATCACCTTTTGTAGAGATAACCGAACTCGCAGTTGTGGCGATTAAGATACCTGCGGCCAGTGAAACAAGACTGGTACTGAGTGCAGTCAAATAAAGCTTACGTGGTGCAATTCGCACATGCCTTAATGGTTCTTCAATAAATTTATTCGTGAGATGTGCCAGGAGAATAGTCACTGCGATACATACAAAACGTTCTAAGACATGCAGAGGGCGACCCAATGCACTACTAGGTATGACTAATGCAGGCCAGTGCCATAAGTACAAGGGATAGGAGATTTTTCCCAACCATTGGGAGAATCGGTTGTTGGAGAGATCATTAAATATCGGTGGCCATATGGATATGGTGGCCATGAGGAGCGCAGTTGCAACTACTGGGAGCAATGCGTTGACACCTGGAAATGCCGTATTGTCGTTGTAGTTAAAGGCTGCAACAAGGAGGCCAGATAAACCCAGCCATGGCAGTAAACGCTGTTTAAAAAGATCTACCGGAACAAATAGCAGTAGTGCTCCGATGCCTAACTCCCATGCGCGAGTAGGGAGAGAGTAGAAGGCCAAGATGGGAGTGCTCTGTGTTTGATAGATCGATAGTGCTAGTGAGAGCGTGGTGATGGTTACAATTCCAGCAAAGAGCGTCCGCCTTCCGCGCTTAGCCAAGAAGATCATAAGTACAGGCCATATCAGGTAGAACTGCTCTTCAACTGCCAATGACCAGTAGTGAATAAATGGTGATGGGGTTGCATTGAGATTCTGATAATCGTTCTCCCACCAGGCAAAGAGATAGTTTGAAATATATGTCGCTGCTGCAAAGAGATCTCGTCCTAGCACATCTCTAGTGATCGCCGGTAGAACGAACCAGCTGACGAGAGCCGTTACAAAGAGCACGAAGAGGGATGTCGGTAGGAGTCGTTTTATACGCCGTTGGTAAAAGGCAGAGAGATTAAGCCTGCCCGTACTATCTATCTCGCGCAAAATCAATCCGGTGATGAGGTAGCCAGAAATAACATAGAAGATATCGACGCCGATGAAACCGCCTGGAACCAAACGAGCATGGAAAAAAGTAACGATAATTGCTGCGAGGGCACGCAGCCCTTGGATCTGAAGTACGCGCACCTTTAGAAAACTGCCAGCGAGGTCAGATCAACAGTAGGAAATTTTTCACGCAGATTGCGCCTTCCAGATAAACCATCAATCTCAAGCAATGCAAGAACGTGAGCAACGTGGCCACCGCTGCGCTGAATCAACTCTATAGCTGCAGCTATTGTGCCCCCCGTTGCAAGTACATCATCGATCAGAAGTACTGAATCTCCTGGAGTGATTGCATCAACATGAATTTCTAATGTGTCACTCCCGTATTCAAGTCCATAACTCTGTGAAATTGTATGGTGAGGGAGCTTTCCAGCTTTACGAATGGGTATGAACCCTGAGTTCAGTTCGTGAGCAACGGCAGAGGCGAAGATAAAGCCACGAGCTTCTATACCTGCCACTAAAGTTCCATGTTCGGCAAAAGATGCAAATTTCTTCGTTATAGTGCTAAAAGCTCCAGCGTTTGCAAGCAAAGGAGTTATATCTTGGAATCTAATCCCAGGTTTCGGGTAGTCGGGAATTTCTCGGATGAGTGCGAGAGCCTCTGCAATTTCCATGGATCTAAAGTTAGCCCCGTATATCTTTCCAAGGGCTCTCATGAGCCACATCGATTAACTCATATCCACTCTCGCCCATGGGAGGAGCTAGCACTACTTGGATAGTTGTCGCTTCCTGTGAATCGTTAAAAGAGGCGTGTACGGTATTGCGAGGGACATAGGCCGAATCGCCAGCTTGTAATAGCTGCATCTCTTCACCAACATACTGAGTAATGCTCCCACTTAAAACAATCAATATCTCATCTTGATCGGGATGTTTATGGAAATTATGCATTCCACCTGGTTCAAGGGTTACATCCATTACAACCATAGTTGTACATCCCGAAGCCTTAGGCTCTAGTCGCAGAACATTATCACCCCAATCAAAGGAGGTTATTGGAAGTTCGGATTTTTTGGAAAATATCACAGCCATTTTTACTCCTTAATCGTTAGTGATTTGAAACGCTTCATATTCTCTGTCATTGCAATCTCGGTTGGCAGACGCTCCATACTAGAGGCGCCAAAGAAACCTTGAACGCCTTTAACTCTACCTAGAATATACTTTGCGTCTTCAGGTTCAGCAATTGGGCCACCATGACATATGACGATGATATCTGGATTGATTTTACGCGCCGCATCGTGCATCTCCTGTATAAGTCCAACACAGTCATCCAGAGATCGTGATGTTGAAGCACCAATCATTCCTTTAGTTGTTAAACCCATGTGCGGAACGAGAACATCGGTTCCGGCCTTTGCCATCGCTTCTGCGCTCTTGCCATCAAAGACGTAAGAGGCGGTAAGTAAATCTAACTGCCGCGCTTGTGCGATCATGTCGACTTCAAGGTCATATCCCATGCCTGTCTCTTCCAACCCTTGACGAAAAACCCCATCGATGAGCCCAACTGTTGGGAAATTCTGCACTCCAGTAAAACCAATCTCTTTGATCTGTTTGAGAAATATTGGCATCTGTCGAAATGGATCAGTTCCACACACGCCCGCGAGAACTGGAGTTCTCTTTACAATTGGAAGAACTTCACGCGCCATCTCCATAACAATCTCATTTGCATCTCCGTAAGGCATCATTCCAGAGAGTGATCCACGGCCGGCCATGCGATATCGCCCAGAGTTATAGATAATTATTAAATCGGCGCCGCCTTCCTCTGCACACTTAGCACTTAAGCCCGTACCTGCACCTGCACCAATGACTGCAACGCCATCTGCAATTGTTTGTCTGAGGCCTTTTAGCGCCGTAGCTCTATCCATGTCTTGTTCCTAACTTTGATCGACGTAGGTAATTAACTTAGTTGCTAGAGCCCGACTAAACTGCGCGTCGTTGATGGCATGGTCTAACTCTACAAGTTCGACATGGCGGGGGATATGTCTTCGAAAAGTTGAAAATAGAGCCTCATCAGCAATTGGATCGTGGAAGGGCGCACCTGCAACTGCAATCGATGAAACTCCCTTGAGTGGGATAAAGAGGCAAACCGGGGCTTTGGAAAGCGATAACTTAGAACAGATGTCAAGGGCTATTTTTTCGCACTCTTCGGCGTTAGTACGCATGAGTGTGACATTTTCATTGTGAGCATACAGATTACGGTGTGAGAACTTTGTGGGGACAGTATTACTGGCGCCAAAATTAACCATGTCTAGAGCCCCTAATGAAATTACCTGGGGAATTCCATGAGTAGTGGCCGCAGTGAGTCTATTAGGTCCAGCAGAAAGAACCCCTCCCACGATTTCGTCACAAATCTCAGTAGTCGTAACATCTAGGACACCATGCATGAATCCCTCAGAGATTAGCTTCTCCATAGATCGTCCACCAGAACCGGTCATATGAAAAGTAATAACCTCATAACCGTGAGACTCAATGTGCTTGCGTGCATCGGTAACACATTCTGTTGTGACACCGAACATTGATGCAGCAATCAGTTTCTTCGTTGATTGAAATCTATCTTGTTGTGAGTTGAGCATTCCAATCATGGCATCGGCTGCCTGTGAAATAATCTGAGATGAGAGTGAATTTATTCCTGCAATATCAACCACCGATGCAAAAAGAGCCATGTCACTGTCACCAACAAAGGCTGCCGCACTGCTAGTTACTAGTGTTGATACTAAAACCTTTGGAAGGCCGATTGGTAGTGAGCGCATGCTTGCAGATGCAATTGTGCTTCCACCGCTACCACCGAGGGCGAAGATTCCATCAAACTCTCCTTTAGCAAAGAGAGATTGAACGATCAAAGCTGCACCACTTGTCATGACTGAAATCGCATGACCCCGATCATGGGATTCGCGAAGTGCTTGCAGGTTGCTATCCCCGGCAGCGGCAACCTGGGAGTTAGAGACATCGACATCTTGAGTCGTATCGCCTAAGACTCCAACGTTGACCATAATCGTTCTCACCCCTGCGCTATGAAAGCGCGCTCGGGCATAGGTGTATTCATCTGACTTAGTATCTAGCGTGCCAATCAATAAGACTGTCTTGGCCGCATTGCTCTTCATTTCGCAAGGATAACCAGCCTCTGGAACTCTTACTGGATAAATCGGTGTCCGAAAGGGGACTTGAACCCCTAAGCCCTTGCGGGCACTAGCACCTCAAGCTAGCGCGTCTGCCAATTCCGCCACCCGGACGTGAGTGATAGATAAGAGTAGCAATTGGGTGAGAGAATGCCTAAATGACTACATACACACCGCTTGAAGCCGAAGTAATCCGCATCTGTCAAGATCTCATCAGAATCCCTAGCGTTAACTTTGGTGGAGGTATAGGAGATGAGAAGGCGGTTGCAGAATATGTTGTCGCATCATTAGCCGAAGTTGGTATCGAATCAACAATGTATGAGTCTACCCCTGGCCGATGCAATGTTATGGCCAGACTTCCCGGGCGGGATTCACAACGTCCTGGGCTGGTTGTGCACGGGCATATAGATGTTGTGCCAGCTAATGCAGATGAGTGGAGCGTAGATCCATTTTGCGGCGACATCATCGATGGAATGATTTGGGGACGTGGCGCAGTCGATATGAAAAATATGGATGCGATGATTCTTGCCACAGTCAGAGAGTGGTCGCGCTCGGGTTATGTTCCGCCACGAGATATTGTTTTGGCTTTTTTTGCCGATGAGGAAGCGGGAAGTATTTTTGGCTCACATTGGTTGGTAGATAACCACCCTGAGCTCTTTGCTGGATGTAGTGAAGCGGTCTCTGAAGTGGGTGGATTCTCAGTCACAGTTGGTGGTGGCAAGCGTCTCTATATGATTGAAACTGCGGAAAAAGGAATTCACTGGATGAAGCTAACGGCACATGGTCGTGCCGGTCATGGCTCTGTCATGAACGATGAGAACGCTCTGACACGTCTAACGGAGGCAATAGCAAAGATTGGTAATCATCAATGGCCACAGCGCTATAGCGCAACCGTCAAGGCCTTATTTAAGCGTGTAGCTGCCGCAACAGGTAAGACATATGATGAAAATGACTTACGACCATTACTGAGTGAAGTTGGCTTTGCAGCACGCATGATTGGAGCAACACTTCAAAATACTGCTAACCCAACGATGTTGGAGGCCGGGTATAAGGCAAATGTAATTCCAGGCTCTGCTAGTGCAGTCGTTGATGGTCGATTCATTCCTGGCTTTGAAGATGAGCTCAATGAAACAATTAAATCCTTGATCGGACCACATGTGAGCATCGAAACTATTACGCGCGATAAGGCGCTAGAAGTTCCTTTTGAGGGCGATCTGGTCGATGCGATGTGCGCAGCGATTATGAAAGAGGATCCTGAGGCGATCCCAGTTCCGTATTTAATGAGCGGTGGAACTGATAACAAGGCGCTGGCAGAGCTCGGAATTATTGGTTACGGATTTTCACCTCTTAAACTCGATGAGGAGTTTGATTTCATGGCGATGTTTCATGGCGTGGATGAGCGAGTACCAGTAGAGGGTTTAACTTTTGGTGTGCGAGTACTGAAAGATTTCCTAGAGAATTCTTAAGCGCTCACGTCGTTAAGGGCGCTGCGTAAAATCTCTGGCAGAGTTACTTCTTCGCTCTTTAGCGCCCCCCGCAACTGCGCACCGGTCCGGGCACCGATGATTGCACTCGTAACACCTGGAGCATCGCGCACCCATGCAAGGGCAACTTCAAGAGGAGAGTAGCCAAGTCCAGATGCAGCCACACTGACGGCATCAACAGTGCGAGAGCTGCGGGAATCTAGATATGGCTCAATATGTTTTGCAAAGTGTGGAGCTGCACCCCGTGAATCACTGGGAAGGCCGCTTCGATATTTTCCTGTTAAAACCCCACGAGCAAGTGGGGCCCACGCAAGAAATCCAACACCACAGTGTGCTGCGCACTCTAAGAGCTCAATTTCAACATCACGATTGAGCAGTGAATACTCTGCTTGAATCGTTGTGATCGGAGCCTTCATCGAGTTAGATTCTTGTTTTGTTGCCGCCCGTGAAAGTTGCCACCCTGTGTAATTACTTACTCCAACATAGCGCGCCCGGCCAGTTGTGTATGCATAGTCGAGGGCGGCTAAAGTTTCATCGAGTGGGGTAAAGGCATCCCATGCGTGCACCTGCCAGATATCGATGAAATCTGTACCCAAACGGGTAAGTGATTTGTCGAGTTCAGAGATTAAAGATTGTCGTGATGCATCAACATTTCTAATCCCATCAGGAAAACTCAATCCAGACTTTGTGGCAATTACGACATCGTCGCGATTAAAGAGTGTTCCAATCAGTCCACCGATTACTCTCTCGCTGTCACCATCTCCGTAAGTATTTGCTGTGTCGATAAAGTTGCCGCCGACTTCAATATATGCGCGGCACTGATCTGCAGCCTCATGTTCATCGGTATCGCGACCCCAGGTCATAGTGCCAAGACCCAAACGAGAGAGCGTTAATCCACTGTTGCCTGCTCTTCGCATTTCCATGGGGCGACCTTAGCAAGGCGGCGGCGAAAAACCTGCGATAGCCTTATCTTTATGCAGCTAGTTTTGATTCGACATGCCCACTCTGAGGCAAATGCCAAAGGCATACTCTCTGGACGTATCTCTGGCATCCATCTATCTGCTACCGGAATCTCCCAGTCAGAAGAACTTATTACCCGATTAGGAGCAATTAGCGTCAGTGAACTTCGTATTAGTCCGCTAGAGCGTTGCGCCGAAACCATTACTCCGTGGTGGGAGAGCATAGGTAAGAAAAGTAATCGTGGTGTAGAGATTGTAAAAGATGAAAATTTGATTGAAGTAGATTATGGGAAGTGGAGTGGAAAAAAACTAGCGATTTTATCTGGGCATAAGCTCTGGAAGACTGTGCAAAATAATCCTAGCGCTATGTATTTTCCATCAGGGGAGGGATTGGCGCAGATGCAAGAGCGTGCAATGCGTGCAGTTCACGCCGCTATTGCTTCAAAAAGGAGGGGAGCAGTCCTTCTTGTGAGCCATGGTGATGTCATTAAATCAATCGTTGCATCCTGTCTAGGAATGCATCTCGATGATTTTCAACGAATTGTTATCGATCCTGCATCTGTGACAATTATTGATTTCAGTAGTTCTCAACCACGTTTGTTACTTCTCAATGACTCACGCGCCAATTTGGAGAGTTTTATCAACGCCCCTTATAGAAAGCGCAACCTCTTAGGGGGAGGTGGCGGTAAATGAGTTTTATCTTTGACTCAATAGATCGATTTGTTGCTGGCACCGTTGGAGGGCCAGGAGAGCGGGCTTTTTTTATCCAGGCACAAAATGGGACACGGTTAGTAACCCTCGCTCTGGAAAAAGCACAGGTAGCAGCATTGGCTGAGCGTCTTGCGATCGTGCTCGTTGATCTGCGAAGAAATGGAATTCCCTTCAATACAAGAGATCTACCTCGAGATGATGCCCCACTAACAACGCCTATTGAATCCGAGTTTGAGGTTGGTTTGATTTCAATGGCCTGGGATGAGAGCCAATCTAGAATGAGTATCGAACTCTTTGAAATCGCTGCTCCTGATGGGCAGGCAGGTAACTCCCTCAAGGTGTCCCTCGATGTTTCGCAGTGCGGGGCTTTTGTTAAACGCTCCAATGCTCTCGTAAGTGCAGGTCGTTTGCCATGTCCCTTCTGTGGATTTCCGATAGATCCGCAGGCTCACTTATGTCCGAGGGCTAATGGCTATAGACGATAAGTTTGAACTTCTCTCCACTGGTGAGTTAAAGGTAACGGGCAGACTAGTCGATGCTTCAAATGCAACGCTGTATGCAACTGTCACACATGGAGAGCAATCAATGACTTGTATCTACAAACCGATCGCTGGTGAAAGGCCTCTTTGGGATTTCCCAGATGGAGCTCTGGCTTATCGGGAGTATGCAGCGTATCTGCTCAGTAACGTACTTGGTTTTGATCTAGTTCCACTCACGATTTTGCGTGATGGTCCTTACGGCTCTGGAATGGTACAGGAGTGGATTGATATCGATGAGAGTATTGATCTGGGCTCATACTTCTCCTCTGATAGCCCAAAGCTTCGATCAATGGCCTTATTTGATGCGATCATCAATAACACAGATAGAAAGATTGGTCATCTTCTACCAACTCCCACCGGAGAATTATTCGGTTGCGATCATGGGGTGACTTTCCATAGCGAGAATAAACTACGTACTGTACTTTGGCAGTGGGCCGGGGATCCACTGACACACAGTGAAATCGATATCCTACAAAAAGCTAAGGAGTCAATTAACAAAGAGATTGATCTCTCTCCTTATTTGACTGCGAGCGAGTTAAGCGCCCTTTCTCTGCGCATAGATTCATTGATATCTATAGGTGCAATGCCAACACCTAATCCGGATTGGCCAGCAGTGCCATGGCCGACCTTTTAGCCCAGTGATAACTAGGATAAGAGGGTGAAATCCTGGGATACGGTCGTCATTCCTACCTTAGGTAGAGATGTGGACGTAATGCCACTTTACCTAACAAACTCACGCTCGGGCATTAAAGAGTTAATACCTACAAAACCCAGTTACCGAATGTATGTCTGTGGAATAACACCATATGACGCTACGCACCTGGGTCATGCGGCAACATATCTGACATTTGATTTAATCAATCGATATTTGCGTGCACAGGGTTCAGAGGTCAACTATGTTCAGAATATTACCGATATAGATGATCCACTTCTTGAGCGTGCAAAGCGTGATGGTATTGATTGGGCCGATTTGGCACACTCACAGATCACACTTTTTACCAATGACATGCTAAAACTTCGAGTTATTCCCCCTACGCATTACATCGGAGCAGTTGAGGCGATACCCCTAGTTGTTAAGGCGGTAGAGGAGTTAGATGCACTAGGTTCTATATATCCAATTGGGAGTGATTATTACTTCTCTAACTCTGTCGAATCAGATTTTGGTGCACTTTCTCAACTGAGTCAATCAGAGATGGAGAGGATTTTCTCCGAGCGCGGAGGAGATCCAACATTGGCAGGCAAGATTCATTCACTCGACTGTTTAGTCTGGATGTCGCAGCGAGAAGGTGAACCAGGATGGCCTTCATCCTTTGGGGTTGGGCGACCTGGTTGGCATATTGAATGTACTGCCATCGCACTTGAATACCTTCATCCAGATGACCGTGAAGATCATCTCATCGATATTCAAGGCGGTGGAAGCGATTTGATCTTTCCTCACCATGAGATGTGTAGATCTCAGGCGCGAATCCTGACAGGAAAAGAGTTAGCGGCTAACTATGTACATGCAGGGATGATCGGTTTAGATGGTGAAAAAATGAGTAAGAGCAAGGGTAATCTTGTTCTTGTTTCTACCTTGCTTGCCAGTGGTGTTGATCCCATGGCAATTCGATATTCCTTGATGTCACATCATTACCGAAATGATCAAATGTGGAGTGCGGAAGTATTAGAACGGGCACAATCATCGTTAGTGCGCCTACGAAAAGCCTTAGCAATGAAAACGGTTTATGAGAGTACTGGCCTGATGCAGATGATTATTGCGGGCTTAGCCGATGATTTAAATACTCCTGCGGTGATTGCTGCTATTGAAGAATGGGTTGAAAAAACATTGCAAGGCGCAATCGGGGGAGATGCAACAGCAGTTCGAGCTAGCTTAGATGCGCTGTTGGGTTTTGCGATTTAATCTTGAGAACGTCGACGTAGATAACGCTCAAACTCTTTTGCAATCATGTCACCAGATATCTCAGGGATATCAGCGGCATCTTTACTCTCTTCTAAATTTTTAATATATTCTGCAACATCGTTATCATCTTTAGCCAAGGCATTTATCTCGACCTCCCAGGCATCTGATGCCAGCGCAAGTTCATCTTGGGGTATTGAGATAGTAAGGAAATCTTCGAGGGCATGAATTAAGGCCAGCGATGCTTTGGGTGATGGAGCATTTGAGGCGTAATGGGGTACTGGGGCCCATAATGAGACGGCATCAATGCCGCGACGCTGACATCCATCATGAATGACGCCAAGGATTCCAGTTGAACCTTCGTAAGTTGATATCTCCACATCTAAGCGCGAGGCAAGCTTTGGATTAGCAGCAGTTATGTTCACTGTGATCGGTCTGCTGTGTGGGATATCGGCCAGTAGCGAACCCATTGTGAGAATCATTGAAACTTCACAATCATCGGCTAAATCTAAAAGCTCACGCGTGAAACTCTTCCATCGCATAGATGGCTCAACACCCTTGACAATCACGAGATCGTGATCAAGATGTGGAAGTACAAGACCGTAAACTTCAGTTGTTGGCCAGGTAATTTTTCGAGAATCACTCTCATCTGTGAATACTTGTGGGCGGTTAACTTGAAAATCATAGAAATCTTCAGGATCTACATCTGCGATCAACTGCGGAATAATCTCACTTGAATCATCGCGCCATGCTGCAATCAAATGATCGAGGGCGCCTGTCGCGGCCTCTCCAGCATCGTTCCAACCTGAAAAGGCCACCACCATCACTGGGTTTCGTAATGCCGGAATCTGATGTATCTCCACATCAACAAACCTTACGGTACCCTCCTGCAAGTGACGAACTCAAACAAGCGCGATTTTTTTGACGCCATTTTCTTTGATATGGATGGCCTCATGGTCGACTCTGAGCCATTGTGGCTTGAATCTGAATCAGAGATCACGGCCGGCTATGGATACCAATGGCAGGCCCAAGATCAAGTTGCATGTCTAGGTGGCCCACTCTCGCGCGTTGGTGAATATATGTCTGCCAGATGTCAGGGTTTTGAATCACCTGCCTATTTCACCCAAAAACTTATCGACCTCCAATGTGCAAAACTGCGGGGAAAAACTCCGCTGATGCCCGGGGCCATCGAACTTGTTCGTGAACTCCAGGCTAAGGGAATAGCTACTGGATTAGTTTCAGCTAGTCCGCGCAATATCGTTGATGCAGTCTTAGATAACTTGGGAGGAAGTCCATTTCCTTTCTCGATAAGTGCCGATGATGTTGTCAATACAAAGCCTCATCCAGATGCATATCTACTGGCGGCAAGAAAATCTGGCGCAGAGATATCGCACTCATTGGTCTTCGAGGATTCGCTGACTGGTGTAGCAGCGGCCCAAGCCAGTGGCGCTTGGCTTATAGCAGTTCCACATCTCGTAACCGTCCTTGAAAGTGCGCGAGTTCGCAGCATCAAGAGCTTGGAACAACTCTCTTTTGCTAAGTTACAGGAGCTATTCGTAGATTTTTCAACCGCGATTTAACGTAGGTGAGCGGGACAGATTGGTTTGAAGAAACACCAATCACACAACTTGCTGGGTTTTGGTGGCCAGTAATCTTTCTCAATTGAAATAAATATATCTTTGGCTGTGCGATGTAAAGATTTTTCAGCTGATTCGATATCGGACATTGTCGGATTACTTTTAATTAACTTGCCATCGCCCAAGTAGATTAACTGCAGCAAACGGGGGAGTACACCACTTGATTTCCAGTATAAGAGTGCGTACACACGCAGTTGAAAGAGAGCCTTATCCTCCCAACCTGATTTTGGCGCCCTTCCCGTTTTGTAGTCAACGATTCGAACCTCACCTGTAGGGGCAATATCTAAGCGATCGACATATCCATGGAGATAGACATTTTCTTCAAAATCATTCTCTAAATGCATCTCTCGATGGGTCGCCTCAAAACTTGAGGGTTGTTCGAGTGTAAAATACGTTGTAAGTAGCGCGGATGCGCGATCCAGCCACTCTTTCTCATTTGTGACCATTTCGGATAACTCAGGTTTTGCCTCAACCTGTGCCCGCCAACGAGATGGGAGTAGATCTATAGCGGTTTGAGGCGTGCGATCACTTGGCATACTTTCAAAGAGATCGTGCAAAACAGTATGCACAAGTGTTCCTCGCTCAGCATCTAGACTCGGCGGTTGCGGGAGTCGATCTATTGAACGGTATTTATAGAGTTGTGGGCAATTGGTGTAGTCATTGACACTGCTAGGTGAGAGCCTTAGACGGGAATCCATATTCACGTGTTGCAAGATACCCGTACTTCGTCGATTTTTTTCACCTAAGATACTCTCGTGTCGAATTTAGGGTACTTCGCAGCCGGTGATCGGATTCAATTAACCGACCCCAAAGGTAAGTTATACAGTTTTACAATCGTGCCTGGAAAAGAGTGGCATACCCACAAGGGTTGGATTACCCATGATGAGCTGATTGGTATGCCTGAAGGCTCCGTTGTTATGACCACGGCGGGATTAAAATTCACTGCATTTAAGCCTCTCTTAGCCGACTTCGTTTTAACGATGCCTCGCGGGGCCACGATCGTCTATCCAAAAGATGCCGCGATGATCGTTGGCTTAGCCGATATATATCCGGGGGCCCGAGTTTTAGAGGCTGGTGTTGGAAGTGGAGCGCTATCAATCTCACTTCTTCGCGCCTGTGGTGCTGATGGAAGCCTTCATTCAGTGGAGCGTCGAGCAGATTTTGCAGAGAATGCGCGCTCAAATGTTGAGAGCTACTTCGCTGGCTCACCATCAAACTGGCGCCTCACCGTTGGAGATTTACAGGATCAAGATGTAGTTGATAGTTATGACCGAGTTATTTTGGACATGCTCGCACCGTGGGAGTGTGTCGATTTAGCAGCGCGTGCACTTCGACCTGGCGGAGTATTCATGGCCTACGTGGCAACAACTACGCAGTTATCGGTAACGGCCGAGGCGATTAAAGCCGATGGCAGATTTACTGAGCCAGAGAGTTCAGAGACGATTGTGCGAGGCTGGCATCACGAAGGTCTTGCTGTGCGTCCGCAGCAGCGCATGATAGGTCACACGGGCTTTTTGATTCAAACAAGAAAGATGGCACAAGGAGTCGAAGTTCTTGCCAGACGTCGCAGACCAGCTAAAGGTGCCTACGGTGTCTCGGAAGATTGAGCGTTTAATTAATCTGACTATCGCACTACTTGCAACAAAGAGATATTTAACCAAAAGTGAAATCTTCAGATCTGTAGATGGTTATGAAGGTAGTGCCGAGACAAAAGAACGTATGTTTGAGCGCGATAAAGATGATTTGCGAAATCTTGGAGTTGTCATTGAAGTGGGAAGCTTTGATCCAGTATTTGAGGATGAGGCCGGATATCGAATTAAACCAGAGAGGTATTCCTTAGATCTTGGAGAGATTACTGGAGTTCAAATCGCTCTACTCTCACTCGCAGCCCAGGCTTGGCGAGGTGCAGCATTAGATGATGCTGCACATAGTGCTCTCACAAAATTACGATCAATAGGTGTCGAATCCGATCTCGATGGGGTGCCTGCGATCACGCCTCGATTAAACGCTGCTCACAGGGATTTCGTAGTGATTACCACAGCGATTTCAAAACGACAACGAATTTCATTTACTTATCTCGGAGCAAGCCTTGAGCGACAATCTCGAATCATCGAACCTTTTGCAATTGCAACGAAAAACTCTCATTGGTATGTTGCGGGCAACGATACGGAGAAATCGCAGGTTCGTACCTTTAGGTTAGATCGCATCGATGGCGAAATAACCTCTATGCCAGTCTCAGGCGGCTATCAGATTCCGGAGGGCTTCGATGTCTTTGAATCTTTATCCAATCTGCAAAGTGCCACAGTCGCCACTATTGATATCCGCAAAGGCAAGGCGCAGCTGCTCCGCAATACTGCCTTATCGATTGTTGATATGGGGGAGTGGGATCAGATCACAGTCGAATATTTCGATTCACAAACCCTCATTGACCTAGTTCTTTGGCATGGTGAAGATGTTGTAGTTAAAGCACCCATCGAACTTCGCAAAGATGTTATAACCAAACTCCACGAGATTGTTCGCTTGCATGCCTAAGGCGACGCAGACCCCGCTGGGACGTACAGCCAGGCTATTAGATCTTGTGCCCTACTTAGCCTCACATCAAGGGATAGAGCTTCTCACTCTGGCCAAAGAGTTCGATGTGAGTCAAAACCAGATGGTTGCAGATTTAACAACCCTCTGGATGTGTGGTCTTCCGGGCTACACACCGTTAGAGCTGATGGAGCTCTCCTTTGAGTCTGGTTTTGTAACGATACATAACGCCGAAACTCTTGCTCATCCTCGAACTCTCAGTGACGAAGAGTCGATCGCGCTCTTACTGGGACTTGATTTAGTTATTGAATCCTTACCCAATGATCGCAAAGATCTCAAAGAAATCGCTCTGGATTTAGTAGCCCGCCTTTCAGCGCGTAGTTCAGTTCCAGCCAAGTTAAGTGCGATACCTGTAACACCAGGATCATTACGAGCCACTATTCAAAGTGCACTCCAGACTAAGTCCGCACTAGAGATTGTTTATCATTCCTCGTATTCCGATATTTTATCGACCAGGGTTGTTACCCCCATAGAGTTGCGAGATGATAATGGATTTGAATACTTATGGGCGGCCTGCCAAAGCGCTCGAGCACGTCGAAGTTTTAGAGTTGACCGTATCCAATCGGTGGTACTGACTACCGTAGAAGAAATACCAACTGAGGTATTGCACAATAATCGCAAAATTGAATACACGATTCTTGCGCACTCCAGAGAACGTGAGGTAATGGAGAGATTTGCTCTCGAGCCAGATGCTCTGGGAGCTGCAATAGAGACCAGTTCTTATTCACGTGAGTGGATTAGGCGCTCCATCCTGGCATCCTCGGGCGGGGCTGAACTCGTTGCTCCGGGGGATATTCGCTCTGAAATCCAACGGGCGGCGCAGTCGATACTCGATCGTTATACATCACAGTGAGCGCACCTATCCATAAAGCCCGGCTCTGCGGTAACCTTGCCTTACGCTAATTCGTACTCATCTAAAAGGGAGTTTGCACCATGTTTCTCAAGGAGCCTAGCCACATTCTGATTCTTCTTATAGTGATTCTCGTCCTTTTTGGTGCCAAGCGCCTTCCAGACTCTGCTCGTTCACTCGGACGCTCCATGCGTATCTTTAAGAGTGAGATCAAGGAGATGGGAACAGATGAAAAGAAGTCTGAGGGCGACACTACTTCCGAGAAGTAGATAGTCATGGCGTCGATTTCAGACGCACGGATGCCACTGCTTCAACATCTTCGCGAACTACGCAAGAGGGGTTTCCGTGCCGCGATAGTTATCGTGCTTGCATCGGGCTTTGGGTGGTTTTTCTACAATGAAATAATTACACAGTTAGCCTTGCCTGTTTGCGATCTTAAAGCGGCTCAAAGCTCAGGTGCTACCCAGTGCGGCTCTCTATATATCAACGGAGTGCTAGGTCCTCTCAATCTACAAATCAAGGTAGCACTTCTTACAGGAGTAATCCTCTCGGCCCCTCTTTGGCTCTATCAACTATGGGCCTTTATTGCTCCGGGTCTGCATCGAAAAGAGAAGCGTAACTCCATACTCTTTATAGTTTCGGCGACACCATTTTTTGCTATGGGCGCAACCTTGGGATATCTAATTTTGCCTATTGCGATTAAAGTTCTATTTGGCTTTACACCAAACTCACTTTCAAACTTAGTTAAGTTTGATGATTATCTAGATTTTGTCCTGCGTATCATCTTGCTTTTTGGTCTTGCCTTTGAACTACCTGTATTTCTCGTGACATTTAATCTGATTGGATTTTTGCGAGGTGAGACAATTCTACGCCCATGGCGAATATGGATATTTTCAATAGTTCTCTTTACCGCCGCCTTCACACCAACTGCTGATCCCTTCACAATGGCGCTACTGGCTCTTCCGCTCTGTGGCTTTTACTTTATGGCCGGTGGAATCGCCACTCTTGTTGATAAACGTCGGGACAAGCGTTCAGCACAGATTCAGCCTGGAGCTTCACCTATCGAGGCTGCCACACCTATCCAGTGATAGGGCGATAAGGTCGCCTCATGTGGGCCTTAGTTATCAATCCAACTTCTGGGTCTGGCAAAGGCGCAACTATCGGCAAGCATGTTGCAGCCTTTCTCAGCGCACGAAATGTGGAGCACCAGATAATTTCAGGTAACTCGGCAATTTCAATGGCATCAAACCTTGCTCAATTCATCGGCAATTTTCCAAAGTGCAGCGGTGTAATCGCAGTTGGGGGAGATGGATTAGCCCACATCGTCCTCCAGAAAACTACTCCAGCCCAGATTCCTCTAGCAGTTATTCCAGCAGGTACAGGCAATGACTTTGTTCGTAGCCTTGGATGGTCACTTGAAGATTTAGATCCCTATCTGGAGGCAATCCTTTCAATACCGCCGACATCTATTGATCTGGGCTTAGTCAATGGTGAGTGGTTTGGAGCTGTCTTATCAACTGGATTTGATTCGATGGTTAATGAAAGGGCAAACACAATGTCATGGCCAAAAGGGCCAATGAAATACAACGCAGCTATTGCTATTGAGCTACCTCGATTCAAGCCGCGACACTATGAGATAACCCTGGATGATCGCACGATTTCAACTCAAGCGATGCTGATTGCAGTTGCAAATGGTCGAAGCTACGGAGGGGGGATGTTGGTCTGTCCCGATGCAGATATTTCCGACTCACTCTTTGATGTCATGGTCCTACATCCTGTCTCAAAGATTGAGTTTCTTAAAGTTTTTCCACGTGTCTTTAAGGGAACACATGTCACACACCCTGCCGTGGAGATCGTGCGAAGTACCTCTGTAAAAATTTCAGCTGATGCAGTTGCCTATGCCGATGGAGAGCGAATCGGCCCACTACCAATATCTGCGCAATGCATACCGAGGGCGATGCTGACATGGACTCTATGACTACACCTGCGGAGAAGTATGCAGCAGCAAAACTGCGCAGTGCTCACCCCATTACACAGGAGTTTCTGGCTACCTTTGATTTTGAATTTGATCCATTCCAAATCGCCGCCGTTCATGCAGTGGAGGAGGGAAATAGCGTTCTTGTAGCTGCGCCCACCGGTGCTGGAAAGACGGTAGTCGGAGAGTTCGCTGCCTATTTTGCCCTCTACTTAGGCAAGAAATGTTTCTATACAACTCCGATTAAGGCGCTTTCTAATCAGAAATACTTTGAGTTCGTGGCCAAATTTGGCGAGGATCGAGTCGGCCTGCTAACAGGGGATACAAGTATCAATAGCGAGGCCGATATCTTGGTCATGACGACCGAGGTACTGCGAAATATGTTGTATGCAGGCTCCTCGACTCTGACCAACTTGGGATATGTCGTAATGGATGAAGTGCATTACTTGGCCGATAAGTTTCGCGGGGCCGTGTGGGAGGAAGTCCTTATCCATTTGATGGAGAGCGTACAAGTCATCTCTCTTTCGGCAACAGTTTCTAATGCTGAGGAATTCGGTGAATGGCTTGGGGAAGTTCGTGGAAACACGACGGTGATAGTCAGTGAAATTAGACCGATTCCGCTCTACCAACATGTGCTTATCGGTAATCGTATGATGGATCTCTTTGAACGAGAGGGTGTGATTAATCCTGAAATCTTGAAGCGAGAGCGCGAGGCGATGCGCAAATCATCGATGGATAGACATCGTCGCGGGCGATACAGTGAACAAAAAGAGCGATTATCTCGCGCTGACATCATTGAAAAGCTTGCCGATGAGAATATGCTGCCAACTATAACCTTCATTTTTTCACGTGTTGGTTGCGACGCC
Organism: Actinomycetota bacterium; assembly: GCA_947477185.1. Classification (GTDB taxonomy): domain Bacteria; phylum Actinomycetota; class Actinomycetes; order Nanopelagicales; family Nanopelagicaceae; genus Planktophila. The sequence continues at coordinate 7,287 of CANJTH010000007.1, read as the reverse complement.
GCTGTAAAACAATGTTTGGTCGCAGGGATTCGATTGACTTCACCGGATGAGCGCACTGAGATAAAGGCTACAGCCCTTAAATACACGGCCAATATCGCGGCAGAGGATTTAGAGGTCTTGGGCTTTAGTGATTGGTTGACCGCTCTAGAGCGCGGAATCGCAGCCCATCATGCGGGTTTATTGCCAAGCTTTAAGGGCGCCGTTGAAGATCTATTTCAACGCGGCTTAGTTAAGGCCGTTTTTGCGACAGAGACTCTTGCACTCGGAATTAATATGCCGGCACGCACCGTGGTCTTAGAAAAATTAGTTAAATTCAATGGTGAAGCACATGTTCCAATTACTCCGGGGGAGTACACACAATTAACAGGTCGAGCCGGTCGTCGGGGTATTGATATTGAGGGTAATGCAGTTATCCAATGGTCTCCAACCGTGGACTCTGCAGCTGCCGCCGGCCTGGCATCAACTCGTACATATCCGCTGCGTTCATCATTTGCACCCTCATATAACATGTCAATTAATCTCATCGCACAATTTGGCCGAGAACGTGCACGTCGATCTCTTGAATCATCCTTTGCGCAATTCCAAGCCGATCGTGCGGTAGTGGGTCTATCGCGACAGATACGAAAAAATGAAGGTGCGATTGAGGAGATACTGCTCAATGCCATCTGCCATCTCGGAGATTTCATTGACTACGCCAGTATCCGCCGTGAGATCAAAGAGGTTGAAGTACTCCTTAGCCGCCGGGATCAGAAGAAAACCTTTGATAATCGACAACGTGCTCGTTTAGAGAGTGATTTAGGTGATCTACGCAAATCTCTTCGTAACCACAGTTGTCATAGTTGCAATGAACGTGAAGATCATGCCCGCTTTGCCGAGCGAGCTGGCCGCCTCAACCGAGAGAATGAAGGTCTTCGTACACGTGTTGAAAGTCGTACGAATGTAATCGCTAAAACATTTGATCAAATCTGTCAGGTCCTTAACCACCTTAATTATATTGAGGGTGAAAAGCCGACGGAGCAAGGGAAAATCTTGACAAAGATCTATGCCGAATCCGACCTACTTCTCACCGAATCGATACGGTGTGGTCTCTTTGACGAACTTAATGCAGTTGAGCTTTTATCCATCGTTTCATGCATGATCTTTGAATCGCGTTCGGCTGAAAACTTAGCACCTAAAATGCCTAGTCCTAAAGTCTCATCGGCTCTAACAGAGGTGATCGCCATTTGGGCGCAGTTAGAGGAGATCGAAACACAGTACGGAGTCAAAACACAACGCGAACCAGATGCTGGCTTTTGTTGGATCGCATATAAGTGGGCCAGCGGAGGATCGTTACAGAGTGTTCTCAAAGGCAGTGATATGTCGGTGGGGGATTTCGTTCGCTCTACCAAGCAGTTAATTGATTTACTTAATCAGATCGCAGGTGCTAGTCAGAAACTTCGTCCAGTATGCAAAGATGCCGTTAAGCGGATCGATCGTGGAGTTGTTGCCTACCTCATGGGTGAAGTATGACGCTGATGCTTTTAGATAGCGCATCGCTCTGGTATCGCGCTTACTACGGAATGCCCGACACTTTGCTCGCCCCCGATGGAACTCCTATACATGCAGTTCGCGGCTTCATCGATATGAGTGCGCGATTGATCGGCATTTACAAACCTGATCGCCTTGTTGCATGTTTAGATGGAGATTGGCGTCCTACGTGGCGCGTCGAACTCTTTCCCGACTACAAGGCCAATCGCTTGGAGGAGGAGGGTGATGAAGAGGAGGAGCCCGAGACGCTCACCCCGCAGATTCCGATTCTTTTAGATCTCCTTGATCTCTTTGGTATTCCAGTTGTTGGAGTCGATGATTTTGAGGCCGATGATGTGATGGCCACATATGCCGAAGTTGAGAAGGGTCCGATTCGAATAGTCACCGGAGACCGTGATCTTTTCCAGATGGTTGATGATAAGCGAGATATTAAAGTTGTTTATCTGGCTAAAGGTGTATCGGCCCATGATTTAGTTGATCTGAAATATGTCTCTGATAAATATCAGATCCCGGGGGAGCGTTATGCCCTCTTTGCTATGTTTCGTGGTGATCCATCCGATGGATTACCTGGTGTGCGCGGTATCGGTGAAAAGGGAGCAGCTCTTATTGCTAGCAACTTCGCAAACGCTGATGAGGCCATTGCAGCAGCTCATGCTGGCCATGAATCCCTGAGCGCTTCGTTAGCCAAAAAAATTATCGCAGGAGTGGATTATTTAAAGATTGCACCAACCGTTGTTCAGGTAGCACGCAACGTTGCCCTGCCAAAGATCGATTTAACGATGCCTAAGGCTCCGTCAGATCTTTCGGCTATTTACCAATTTAAGGAGCGCTACGGTCTTGGTGCCAGCGTTGATCGTTTGATCAGTGCACTCGGTTGGTAAATTTTCTTCTAGCAATCTTCAGCGGCGTGCTCTTGAGCGGTGCCTTTGCTCCGTTATCGCTGTGGTGGCTAGCACCCATCGCTATAGGGTTTCACATCTTTTGCATCAAGCGATCAACTCGTCCTTTTCTTAACTCATTTCTATTCGCTCTTGTCTTTAATGCGATAGCACTGCACTGGACAAGTACTTTTGTAGGTGCAATTCCTTGGTCGATTCTTGCGATAGGACAGGCCGTTCTCTTTATGCCCCTTGGCTTTGCACATAAATACGGAATAGCCCTGTATCCAATTATCTTTCTGCTTCTTGAGCAGATTCGTGGCAGTTTCCCATTTGGTGGCTTTGGTTGGACGCGTGTTGCTTATTCGCAGGCCGATGCTCCTTATAGTTCTATAGCAGCGATTGGGGGAGCCGTTGGACTCAGTGCATTAGTTTTATGTATTTCATTAACGCTTTTTGCATTATTTAATGCACGATTACATCTCTTTCATCTATTCCCACTCATTCTTCTTCTAATTCCAATCCATACTAATAGCATCGGAACAGTCAAGGTGCTCATGGTGCAAGGTGATGTACCAGCGTTAGGGTTAGATTTTAATTCACGGGCAAAAGCCGTTTTTCTCAATCACGTGAATGAGACTAAAAAAGCATTAACTAAAGATAATAATGTCGACTTTATTCTCTGGCCAGAAAACGCTGTTGATGTGGATCCATTTACCAACAGTGATGTCGAGGCCACCCTCAACACTTTTAGTGCTCCTTTGATAATAGGTGCCGTAACCCGCCAAAAAGGAGATCTCCAGAATGTGTCGATACTTTGGACAAATAAAGTTAAAGAAACTTATGTAAAGCAGCATCTGACACCCTTTGGCGAGTACATTCCATTGCGCTCAATTGCATCGAAAATCTCACCCTTAGCTGCCTCTGTTGAGGATTTCACGCCGGGAAGTTCATCAAAGATATTTGCGATAGGTGTTGCAAAAATCGCACCGATTATCTGCTTCGAACTTATCGATGATTCTATTTTGAGCACCGCGGCACAAGCATCAAATCTCATAGTTGTTCAAACTAATAGTGCGACATTTGGATTCTCGCCAGAGAGCGCCCAGCAGTTAGAGATTTCACGGATCAGAGCTATTGAACATGGCAGAAATCTTCTCTCTGTATCTACTACAGGAATCTCTGCAGTTATTGATTCAACGGGTGAAATTACTGCCAGAACACAGATTCACGAACCGGCTCATATATTCGCAACGGTGCAGTTACTAGATAGCCAAAGCCCAAGGGATCGGGCCGGTCATTGGGCCACAGTGGCAGCCTTTATATGGCTATTCATAGTGGGTAGAACAGGTCGACGAATCACAACCTAACGCCGATAAGTTACATTATGTAAAGTAAGATTAAACAACCATATCCCCGCATCTACTGGCGAAATTATGAGCTGTAGGCCTCTATCGGTGCGCAGGAACAGACTAAGTTGCGATCTCCAAAGGCGCCATCGATACGCCCCACAGTTGGCCAGTATTTGCCTCTGGATCCAATTAATTCCCCGGGAATGAGCCCCGTAATCGTTGCTGGAAAGGCTCCAGCCTCACGGGAGTAACTCCGATCCCAATTACTTGCAGCAATTGCCCCTATCGTGTGTGGCGCATTGCGTAGTGGAGATCCATCAATACTCTGCTTGCCATCGATAATCTCCTGGATCTCAGAGCGGATACCGATCATCGCATCGATAAAACGATTCATCTCAAGAATATCTTCAGATTCAGTAGGTTCAATCATCAAAGTTCCAGCTACCGGGAAAGACATCGTGGGTGCGTGGAATCCATAGTCCATCAACCTCTTTGCAATGTCATCGACGCTTACACCTGAAATCTTTGTTATCTCACGAATATCGAGAATGCATTCATGGGCAACTAAACCTTTAGCGCCAGTGTAGAGAATTGGATATGAAGCCTTTAGACGTGCAGCCATGTAGTTTGCATTCAATATTGCAACTTCAGTGGCATGTGTTAGCCCTTCTCCCCCCATGAGACGGATGTAGGCCCAAGAAATCGGCAAGATACTTGCAGAGCCAAAGGGCGCAGCCGATATCGGTCCAGGACCACTGGTTGGTCCTGCGAGTAGATCTAACGGGTGATTCGGAAGAAATGGCGCCAGGTGCGCCTTAGCGATTACTGGTCCCACTCCTGGTCCCCCACCGCCATGAGGAATACAGAAAGTTTTATGAAGATTGAGGTGCGAAACATCTGCGCCAAATTTTCCAGGCTGAGCAGTACCAACTAGGGCATTTAGATTTGCACCATCTACATAAACCTGCCCGCCTGCCTCATGAATCATCGCGCAGATTTGCGAGATTGCCGATTCAAATACGCCATGTGTAGATGGATAGGTGACCATCAGCGCGGCAAGTGCATCGGCATGTAAGGCGATCTTTCGCTCTAAATCTTCAAGGCTTACGTTTCCCTCGTCATCGCAGTTCACAACAACCACGGACATTCCTGCCATCACGGCGCTAGCAGCATTTGTTCCGTGGGCACTGGATGGAATAAGACAGATATTGCGCGAGAAGTCACCCCGCGAATCGTGGTAATTGCGAATCGCCAATAAACCAGCGAACTCACCTTGGCTGCCGGCATTTGGCTGTAGCGATACTGCGTCGTAGCCAGTTATCTCAATCAACCATTGTGAGAGCTGATCAATAAGCAAACGTAAGCCCTTTGACTGATCGGCCGGTGCAAATGGATGCAATGAAGAGAACTCAGGCCAGGTAACCGCCTCCATCTCAGTTGCAGCATTTAACTTCATTGTGCATGAGCCAAGAGGAATCATGGTGCGATCAAGGGCCAGATCACGATCGGCTAAGGTGCGTAGATAACGCATCATCGAGGTTTCAGATCTATATGTATTGAATACTGGATGGGTCAGATAGCTCGAAGTTCGCGCAAATGACGGTGTGATCGCATCTGCTTTCGTATCAGATAAGCTCAAAATTCTTAGAACTTCATTGAAGGAATCATCGGTCGTGGTCTCATCGAAAGAAATTCGAATCTGTGTATCTGAGATGCGACCGAAGTTAATTTTTTTGGAGAGTGCAAGCTTATGAATCGCTTGCGCATCAGCGACATCTATTGTTACCGTATCGAAGATATTTTGATTACGTGAGGCAGAAGCCTTGTGCAGGCGGGATGCATAACCATGTACTCGCTCTGCAATTTCACGTAGGCCAACTGGTCCGTGCCACATCGCGTAGAAGGCGCTCATATTTGCAAGCAAAACTTGGGCGGTACAGATATTGCTGGTCGCTTTATCGCGGCGAATATGTTGTTCGCGAGTTTGCAAAGCCAATCGAAAAGCGGGATTGCCGTGAGAGTCCACACTCTGACCAACCAATCGACCTGGCAGCGATCTCTCTAAACCAGCACGCACTGCGATAAATCCAGCGTGCGGTCCACCAAATCCCATCGGCACTCCAAAGCGCTGAGCAGAGCCAACTGCAATGTCAGCGCCCCACTCCCCTGGTGCTTTAATTAAAGTCAGCGCTAAGAGATCGGTGGCCGCTATTACCAACGCTCCTTTTGAGTGCGCATACTCAGACACATTGGCGTAGTCACAAATCTCCCCAGTTGTATCTGGGTACTGAACCAGTAAACCAAAAAACTCTTGATCGAAACCATCACGCGCTACATGGCCCGCATCGACTTCAATAACCTTAATCCCTAGCGGCTTTGCGCGAGTCTGCACCACTGCCTTTGTTTGCGGGTGTAGATGTTCTTCGATGAGAAAGACTGCATCATCGCCAGCCTTTGAGGTACGTCGCGCTAGAGTCATAGCTTCTGCTGCAGCAGTTCCCTCATCCAGCATTGACGCATTTGATAAAGAGAGCGCCGTCATATCGCAGATAACAGTTTGGAAGGCGAATATCGCTTCGAGACGACCTTGTGAGATCTCTGGTTGGTATGGCGTGTAGGCCGTGTACCAGGCTGGGTTTTCTAAAACATTTCTCTTAATGACAGGTGGTGTAATTGTTCCGTAGTAACCGCCACCAATAAGCGATGTAAAGACTTGATTCTGTGAAGCGATCTCGCGAAGTTCGGCGATTACAGCTACTTCACTCTTTGCTGAGTCTAAAACCTGTGAAAGTTTCTTAGCGATATGAATATTTGCAGGAATTACATCGCTTATGAAAGCTTCAATATCTTGGTAACCCAGCAGCTGCAACATCTCTGAAACGTCAGATGAGGATGGTCCAATATGTCGCTTTGCAAAGCGCTCACCGTTGTACGTCATCACCGCTCCCCTGCTTGGTTTTGGTAGAGGTAGAGTATTAGGTTTAAGCGCCTTTACTCTTACGACGTAAGGAGAGCTCATCGTTATCTTGGCCACTTATTAACTGGCCATTAATCTCGCCCTGAAGTGTCAGTAGTGAACCCTCGACCTCGTGCCAGACCTTACCCACCGCGATACCAAAGACTCCTTGGCCACCAGCTAGTAAATCGATAATCTCATCAGAGCTCGTGCACTCATAGATAGATGCTCCATCACTCATCAAGGTAATGCGCTCTAGATCGGTGACTCCCCTACCGCGCAGATGATCAACGGCGGTGCGGATATTTTGTAGTGATACTCCGGCATCCAGTAAGCGTTTGACGATCTTCAAAACTAAAATATCGCGAAAGCCGTAGAGGCGTTGCGTTCCGGAGCCACTTGCGGTGCGGATACTTGGTTCAACTAACGATGTTCGTGCCCAATAATCCAACTGGCGATAGGTGATTCCAGCGGCCGAACATGCAGTAGCGCCGCGGTAGCCAATCTCTAAATCATGGGAAGTCACGTAGTGCTCGATTCTCTTGGGGAGTGCTGATAAATCTAAAGCAGTGGG
>CANJTH010000006.1:0-29818 GCA_947477185.1 Actinomycetota bacterium | reverse complement strand
CGTTTGCTCACGCCCACGGAACTTCATCGTCACCTTCACCTTGTCGCCGCCCTTGAGAAACTTCTCAACTTGATTACGCTTTGTTTCGTAATCATGGCTTTCGATCTTTGGTGTTAAACGCACTTCCTTCACCACAATGTGGGTCTGGTTCTGTCGCGCCTCCCGAGCCTTTTGTGCAACTTCGTACTTATATTTTCCGAAGTCCATAATCTTGCATACGGGTGGATTAGCCTCTGCTGCGATTTCGACTAAGTCGAGACCTACCTCATCTGCCATCTTTAACGCGGTATCGATATCGACTACTCCAACTTGTTCACCGGTATGTCCGATCAAACGAATTTGGGGTGTGCGAATTCGATCATTAATGCGTGGTTCGGTGCTGACTGTGTGCTCCCTCGGTTTAGTCAAACGCTTTTGGTGTTACAGCGCCTGCTCAAAGAAAACCGCAAGGAGAAAGGGAGGTAAATCCCTAAATCCGACGAACCAGATCGCGCTAGTGGCGATGTAGGTGGGAGCGGTACTCCTCTTGCAGTGAGCTGTTAGGCCACTGGTCTGTGCGCAAGGTTACCCGAGCCGAGCTCATCTAGGAAATCGCGGGTTTTTCAGGCGCCCATCGCGTGTAAGCCACCATCGACATGGATGATTTCAGCCGTAGTTTTAGGGAACCAATCTGAGAGCAGGGCGACCGCGGCCTGGGCAGCTGGAACTGGATCGGTGACATCCCAGGCTAAAGGTGATCGCTCGTTCCATACTTTCTCAAACTCATCAAATCCTGGAATCGATTTTGCGGCCATCGTACGAATTGGTCCTGCTGCAATTAAATTAACACGAATATTTTCAGCACCTAGATCCCGGGCTAAATAGCGCGATGTGGATTCAAGGGCCGCCTTTGCGACCCCCATCCAGTCATACTTTGGCCAGGCAACTGCTGCATCGAAATCTAAGCCAACGACCGAACCCCCTCCATTAAATAGTGGGCGCGCCGCCATTGTCAGCGCCTTGAGGGAATAGGCCGAGACGTGCAGAGCGGTAGAGACGTCCTCCCACGATGTATTGAGAAAGTTTCCACCAAGGGCCGCCTCTGGCGCAAAGCCGATGGAGTGAACGACACCATCTAAACCAATAGGAAAGTACTCGCGCACCCGAGATTCTAGAGCATCGAGATCTTCGGTGTTCGTGACATCCAACTGAATTATCGGTGCAGGTTTTGGAAGACGACCTGCAATACGAGTTGTTAATGATAGAACACGACCGTATGAGGAGAGGATGACATCGGCGCCCTGTTCTTGTGCGATGCGCGCAATATGAAATGCGATTGATGCATCTGTAAGCACACCCGTTACGAGTATCTTCTTGCCATCCAAAATTCCCATTTAGTGCCCCATACCTAATCCGCCATCAACAGGGATCACTGCCCCAGTTATATAGCTAGCTTGTGGTGATGCGATAAACGCAACAACATCTGCAATCTCTTGCGCACTGCAAAAACGTCCAAGTGGAACCGATGCAGCAATCTCGTTGCGTCTCTTCTCATCAAGTGATGCAGTCATATCAGTTTCAACAAATCCCGGTGCGATGACATTGGAGGTTATCCCCCGACTTCCAATCTCTCGGGCAAATGATCGAGCCATTCCAACTAAACCTGACTTACTCGCAGCATAATTTACCTGTCCAGCCGAACCAGCTGCACCTACAACTGAGCCTATAAATATTAAACGCCCACGCTTTAACTTCAATAACCCTTTCGTTGCTCGACGTGCCACACGGAATGCACCTGTGAGATTGGCGTCAACAACATTTTCGAAATCTTCATCACTCATTCGCATGACAAGACCATCCTTAGTCATACCGGCGTTTGCAACGATGATCTCCGGCAGGCCCCATTGCGCTTCGATTGAATCAAAGGCTGCGTCAACGCTTTCGGTAGAGGTAACATCCATCACTACCGCTTTAAATTCAACAGGGGCAGAACCTGAGCGATAAGTGACTACTACATCGTGGCCGGCGGTTTTGAGCGCACGAGCGATAGCTAATCCAATTCCACGATTGCCACCTGTGACTAAGGCGAGTGAACTCATGTGAGCAAACCTACTGGCTACTACGAGGTAATCAAAAGATGCACTCGTTGATGTCGAGTAATAGGCTTGCAGTATGGCCGATGAGAAGGAAATCTTTGATATCACTAGCGCTCCTAAAGCGTTAAGTGCCGATCAAACAGGCCGCCAAAAGCGGTATTTCATTTCGATGATGATTCGTACGGCCTGCTTTATTTTGACTGTTATATTGCCGAGTCCATATCGCTGGGTTGCCTTATTGGGTGCAGTCACACTCCCATACTTCGCCGTTGTCATAGCAAATGCCGGCCGAGAGACTTTCACGCCTGGGGCAAATGTTCAGGATGAGAATCCGCGGGCGATTTCATAAACTAAAGTAGGTCTATGCAACGCGAACCGTGGGCGATCTTTAAATCACTAATAGCCTTCGTTCTTATCGTCTTGTGTTTATGGGCGGCTCAGTGGCAGTACCAACGCGGCGTAGATCGCCACGCACGCAATACCTTGATTGAGACCCGCATCGGCCTCGATGCCCAACCACTTTCAACTGTTGATAAAGCCCCGCAACGGTATGAGTGGCAGAGTGTGAGCACTACTGGAGAGTTTAATGAAAGCGAACAAATTTTGCTACGCAATAGATACTCCGAGGGTGTCTATGGCTTCGACGTATTAACAATCTTTACATCAAGTGATAACAAGAGATTTTGGGTTGATCGGGGATGGGTTAAGGCTGGAATCACTGCGACTACTCCCCCTGCAGTAAGAAAAACCCCTGTAGGTGTCGTAGAGATAACTGGTCGTCTGCGTTTGGACTCCTCTCTTCCGCGCGGTTCATTCTTCGCACTTCCTGCAAGCAGCACAGGACTAGTGGCCAAACTCAATGCACAGTCGAGGTTAGAAACTGAGGATTTTTATTTAGATCTACTGAGTGGCTCTGAACCATCACTGACACCCGAAGTGGCATCGCAGCTACCGGAGTTAAGTGATGGTCCACATATGGCATATGCCCTGCAATGGGTATTTTTTTCCGGCCTTGTAATCTACGGCCGAATTTTAATTAGACGAACCCGTTAAATCTTGGCGGTTATATAAATCGGCATAGAGACCACCTAGAGCCACGAGCTCCTCATGTTTTCCACGCTCAACTATCGAACCATTCTCTAGAACGAGAATCTGATCTGCATCTCGCACAGTACTTAAGCGATGTGCAATCACGATACTTGTGCGCCCCTTTAAGGCGTTTTCAAGTGCTGCATGAACTAGAGACTCATTCTCTGAATCTAAGTGCGCAGTTGCCTCATCGAGAATTACTACTGCCGGTGACTTAAGAAGTAGGCGTGCGATGGCAAGGCGTTGTTTTTCGCCACCCGATAAGCGATGTCCGCGCTCTCCGACCATGGTGTCTAAGCCATTAGGAAGTGAGTCAATAAGCCTCCAAATCTGCGCCGCCTCGCATGCTGCCTGCATCTCGGCCAGCGTTGCATCATTCTTGGCATATCGCAGATTTTCAGCGATAGTTTCGTGAAAGAGATGGGCATCTTGCATCACAACACCAATGGACTCACGCAGCGATTCAATAGTTAAATCGCGAATATCGTGTGAATCAATCGTAATTGCACCACTTGTTACATCGTAGAGCCTTGGTATCAATGCACTGATTGTAGTTTTACCTGCACCCGATGGACCAACAAGGGCCGTTAACGTCCCAGGCTCTGCAACGAATGAGAGATTCTTGAGCACTTCACCGCTATCAACAGTCTCAGGTTTGGCTGCGGATTCAAGAGATGCAAGTGAGATCTCATTGGCCCGAGGATAGGCAAAACCAACGGATCTAAACTCAATACGTGGGTTCTTTGCATGGTATGTAACTGCGCCTTCACGATTTTTAACCATAGGCTCTAAATCTAAAACTTCAAATACACGTTCAAAGGAGACTAGTGAAGTCATAACATCGATACGAACATTGGACAGCGCTGTCAACGGTCCATATAAGCGAGCAAGGAGTGCCGTAATTGCGAGCAAAGTACCGACAGTTACTCCCCCGTTTATAGCTAAGTGACCGCCGATTCCATAGGCAAAGGCGGTGGCAATAGCTGCCACACTCGTTAAGGCTATAAAAAATAGGCGATTGAGCATTGCGCTCTTAATTCCAATATCTGCAACACGTCTAGCCCTTGATCGAAAAAACTCTTGTTCGCGATTTGGCGCTCCGTAGAGTGCTACTAACATCGCTCCTGAGACATTAAAGCGCTCGGTCATTGTGCTCGACATCTCGGCGTTGACGTTGAAGGATTCTCTAGTTAATGACTGTAGTTTTCTTCCAACCCATTTTGTGGGAAATAGAAATAGTGGAAGCAATAAGAGTGAAAAGATCGTAATCTGCCATGACAAGATCATCATGGTGACACCCACTAAAACAAGTGAGACGACATTACTGAGCACCCCTGACAGAGTTGCAGTAAATGCCTGTTGAGCTCCCATGACATCGGAGTTAATGCGTGAGATGAGCGCTCCTGTTTGGGTGCGAGTAAAGAATGCGATGGATTGGCGTTGCACATGAGCAAAGACTGAAGAGCGCAGATCGTAAATAAGACCCTCACCAATACGCGATGAGAAATATCGACCAAGCATGCTCATACCTGCATCGGCGATAGCTATCAGTCCAACAAAGAGAGCTAATTGCGTAACCAATGCAGAATTTTTAGGAATCACTCCATCATCGATTAGACGCAGTAAAAGTAGAGGTGTCGCAACGACAAGGGCTGCATCGATGACAACTGTGATGAGAAAGATAATGATGCTTGTGCGATAGGGCTTGGCGAAGGTAAAGATGCGCTTGACGGTACCGGCTTTGAGTTTTTGCTCTTTGACCGATGGATCGGCCGTCATAGATCTATGAGTCATCCAGATGGCGTGCATCGACATGGCTCTACCTTAGGCAGTTATGTGTTAAACCGTAAATCCTAAGGCCCGCAGTTGATTGCGACCATCATCAGAGATTTTATCTGGCCCCCACGGTGGCATCCAGACCCAGTTAATCTTGACATCAGTCGTCATTCCAGCAAGTGCTTGACGTGTCTGGTCTTCAATGACATCTTGCAAAGGACATGCAGCCGACGTGAGAGTCATATTTAGTATTGCAATATTTGCCTCATCGACCATGACATCGTAAATCAAACCAAGATCTACAACGTTGATACCAAGTTCGGGGTCAACGACATCTTTCATCGCCTCTGTTACATCATCTACGCTGGTAGTCATTGCTCTCCCTAACCTTTAGCTTGTGCTTGAATCGCGGCATCTTTAAATGCCATCCATCCAAGTAGTGAACACTTTACACGTCCTGGAAATTTTGAAACACCAGCAAAAACAACTGCATCTTCTAGCACGAGTGGGTCTCCTGCTGATGTGCCCTTACTGGCCATGAGCTCTGAAAAACTCTTCACGATCACTGCCGCTTGCTCCAGGCTCTTACCTGTCAATAAATCAGTCATCATTGACACGCTAGCCTGTGAAATCGAACAACCTTGGCCATCCCATGTGAGCTCACTGATGAGATCGCCTTCAAGGTTGATATTGAGAATAATCTCATCGCCACAACTGGTATTCACATGAGAGACCTGGGCGCTGTAAGACGAACTCAATCCTTTGTGTTGGGGGTGCTTGTAGTGATCGAGGATGACCTCTTGATACAGTGAGTCCAACTCCATTTAAAATCTCCCAAAGTATTTCTGTGCGCCAAGAATCCCCTCGATAAGAGCATCACAATCGCTCTCATCGTTGTAAAGATACAGCGATGCCCGAGTAGAAGCTGGAACTCCCATACTTTTGGCTAAGGGCCAGGCACAGTGATGGCCAGTTCGAACAGCTACGCCCTGACTATCAAGGTATTGACCGAGATCGTGTGGATGAATATCGGTGACCGTAAAAGATAGCGCCGCTCCCCTAGCATCGTTGGTAGTTGGTCCAACGATTCGTAGATCGGCAATTTCTTTCAGCTTTGCAAGAAGATAACCAGTTAAGGCGCTTTCATGTGCCCGAACATTATCCATGCCAAGATCGGTCAAATAGTTAAGGGCCGCGCCAAGGCCAACAGCCTGAGCCATATTCGGAACTCCAGCTTCAAACTTGGCCGGAACTGGCGCCCATGTTGCAGTCGTCATTGTCACGTTATCAATCATCGAACCACCGAATAAGAAGGGTGGTAGTTCATTTAATAAATCCATATGGCCCCACAGAACACCTATTCCTGTTGGGCCAAGTGCTTTGTGACCTGAGAAGGCTAGGAAATCAACTCCGAGTTCCTTTACATCGATAGCCATGTGCGGTGCAGATTGACAGGCATCCAAAATTACAACTGCACCAACTTCATGTGCTCGGGCAACGATTGCCGTAAGCGGATTGATAGTTCCAAGTACGTTTGATTGATGTGTTATCGAGACAACTTTTGTGTTGGAAGTAATTACATCGTTAATAGACGATAAATCTAACCGACTATCTGGGGTAAGGCCAAACCATGCAAGCTCGGCACCAGTGCGTCCGCTTAACTGTTGCCAAGGAATTAAATTTGCGTGGTGCTCCATTTCTGTAACCACGATTCTGTCACCAGCTTTCAATGCAAATCGATTTCCTACAGGGGCGTTACCCATTGCATATGCCAAGAGATTTAAGGACTCTGTAGCACTCTTAGTAAAGATGATCTCATCGGCCCCGCCTGGTGCGCCCAAGAAAGTGGCTACGATTTCACGTGCTCCTTCATAGGCATCGGTCGCCTCTTCAGCTAATTGATGAGCACCCCGATGCACAGCTGCGTTGTGCAACCTGTAGAAATCACTTTCAGCCTCAATGACTGAGAACGGCTTCTGGCTTGTAGCCCCACTATCTAAATAGACCAATTTTTTTCCATCGCGCACAGTACGTTCAAAGATTGGGAAATCTTTACGTATCTGCGCAGCGCTAAAAGACATATATTGTTATTTGCTCACATAATCTGCGTAGCCATTTGCCTCTAGCTTGTCAGCTAAATCTGGCCCGCCTTCTTCAACAATACGTCCATTTGCAAAGACGTGAACAAAATCAGGTTTAATGTATTTAAGAATACGTGTGTAGTGCGTAATTAAGACCACTCCCAAATTATTGTTCTCCTTAGCGCGATTAACACCTTCAGAGACAATTCGTAGAGCATCAACGTCTAAGCCTGAATCAGTCTCATCAAGAATTGCAATCTTGGGTTTTAACAGTTCAAGCTGCATGATTTCATGGCGCTTCTTTTCACCGCCAGAAAAACCCTCATTGACGTTACGAGATGCAAAGGCTGGATCCATATTGAGCGCCTCCATTGCCTCCTTTACCTCTCCTACCCATGTGCGAAGTTTCGGAGCTTCGCCACGAAGTGCTGTAGCTGCTGTGCGCAAAAAGTTTGAGACCGATACTCCGGGAACCTCAACTGGATACTGCATCGCTAAAAACAAACCAGCTTTGGCACGCTCATCTACAGTCATATCTAAAACATCTGCGCCATCGAGTGTGACCGAACCGCCGACGATGGTGTATTTAGGATGGCCGGCAATTGAATAGGCAAGCGTTGACTTGCCAGAGCCATTTGGCCCCATGATGGCATGTGTCTCACCGGATGTGATCGTTAGATCTACACCTTTGAGAATCTCAACGGCGCCAGCATCAGTGTTGACCGAGACCTGCAGGTTACGTATTTCTAATGTACTCATATTTTTCTCTCTTCTCTTTTAAATCTCTACCGTGACGGAGTTAGCTTCAATTCTTACTGGGTATGTTTCGAGTGCAATATTTGCTGGAAGTGTGATGGCCTCACCTGTGCGTAGATCAAACTCGGCACCATGTAACCAACACTCAATTTTGAAATCAGTCACATCGCCCTCTGAAAGAGATGCCTCCGAATGAGTACATGTGTCATCCATTGCAAATACTTCATCTCCAACGCGTGTAACACAGATAGTTTTACCGGCTTTTTCTAGCTTGACCGGCTTACCTGATTCAAGTTGATCGAATAGAAGATCTGACATTTAGGCACCTGCCTTTGCGAGTTCGCCGTCGATACGATCCATCAAGCGATCTTGAATTGATTCGATACCTATTTCAGTAACGATTTCATTAAAAAATCCACGGACGACGAGTCTGCGAGCATTCTCTAAGGTAATGCCACGAGACATTAAGTAGAAGAGTTGCTCATCGTCAAAACGTCCAGTAGTACTTGCGTGACCTGCTCCTACAATCTCACCGGTTTCAATCTCTAGGTTAGGCACGGAATCAGCCCGAGCACCATCACTAAGAAGCAGGTTGCGATTGAGTTCGTAGGTATCAGTGCCTTCGGCGACTGCACGGATTAAGACATCACCGATCCAAACTGTATGTGCATCACGCCCGGCTAAAGCGCCTTTGAAGTTCACACGTGATTTTGCATGTGGAACTGCATGATCGACATGCATGCGATGCTCAAAGAACTGGCCAGCAGTTGCAAAGTAGACACCGAGAAGTTCGGCAGAGCCACCAGGTGCGATGAATTCGACCGTCGGAAGAATTCGTACAACGTCTCCACCAACGGTAACTGTGATTGATTTGTAGCGGGCATCTTTATCGATCACTGCGTGGTGACGTGCTGCATAGACGCTCTGCGAATCAAACTCTTGAAGAGTGATGAATGTAAGGGATGAACCGGGCGCTAAAGAAATCTCTAAATCCTCGGCTAAAACAGTATCTCCTGTATTTTCAATAACTACTGTTGCGGTTGCATGGTTTCCCAAAGAGATGCGAACTCTGGAGAGCTCGGCAGTATCTAAGGCACCTTTGCTACGGCCAAGAAGGATTGGTTGGCTAACTTCAGTGTTAGCGGTAATTGATAAGTGAGCAACGTTGCTAGAAAAACCGCGCACTCGTTCAATGATGACATCATCACTTGCAGCAAGTGGCTCAAGGCTCTCTCTCACAAACGCCACCCCTGGCGGCAACACATGCGTTGAAATTAAAGAGGCGCGATCGCCAATAACGGCCGCGCCATCATGTAGACCGCGCATGCGTTTGAGAGGCGTGAAACGCCACGCCTCTTCGCGACCAGTGGGTGTTAAATAGTTAGTTGCAAGAAGTGACATTAACCAACTGCGCCTTCCATTTGAAGTTCAATGAGGCGGTTGAGCTCGAGTGCGTACTCCATCGGTAGTTCGCGCGCTATTGGTTCGATAAATCCGCGCACAATCATGGCCATCGCCTCATCCTCGGTTAAACCACGTGACATTAAATAAAAGAGCTGATCATCACTGATTTTAGAGACTGTGGCTTCGTGACCCATTGAGACATCGTCTTCACGGATATCAACATATGGATAGGTATCTGAGCGAGAGATTGTGTCAACCAAGAGAGCATCACATTTGACTGTGCTCTTGGAGTGGTGTGCTCCTTCTTGTACTTGGACAAGGCCGCGGTAAGAGGTGCGTCCTCCATTACGTGCAACAGATTTAGAGATTACCGATGATGATGTGTACGGCGCAGCATGGACCATCTTTGCGCCAGAGTCTTGATGCTGGCCCTCGCCTGCAAATGCAAGTGAGAGAGTTTCACCCTTTGAATGAGGACCCATCAGAAATATCGCAGGATACTTCATGGTGACCTTGGATCCAATGTTGCCATCGACCCACTCCATCGTTGCACCTTCAGCACAGGTTGCGCGCTTAGTAACTAAGTTGTAAACATTGTTAGACCAGTTCTGAATCGTTGTATAGCGCACACGTGCACCCTTTTTAACGATGATTTCTACAACGGCTGAGTGCAATGAATCCGATTTATAGATTGGCGCAGTGCAGCCCTCTACGTAGTGAATATATGAATCCTCATCGGCAATAATCAATGTCCGCTCGAACTGACCCATGTTCTCAGTATTAATACGGAAATAGGCCTGCAAAGGAATATCTACGTGCACACCCTTTGGTACATAGATAAATGAACCACCCGACCAGACTGATGTATTCAGGGCTGCAAACTTATTATCGCCAACTGGAATAACCGTTGCGAAATACTCTTTAAAGAGCTCTGGGTGCTCCTTCAGGGCTGTATCTGTATCTAAAAAGATTACGCCCTGTGCTGCTAGATCCTCACGGATTGAGTGATAGACAACTTCAGATTCGTACTGCGCTGCAACTCCAGAGACCAGACGCTGTTTTTCAGCCTCAGGAATACCAAGGCGATCATAGGTATTTTTGATCTCCTCTGGTAGGTCATCCCATGTTGCTGCCTGCTTTTCGGTAGAGCGCACAAAGTACTTAATTGTGTCAAAGAAAATTCCTGAAAGATCTGAACCCCAATTAGGCATGGGCTTCTTCTCAAAGAGTGCAAGACCTTTTAAGCGAAGGTCGAGCATCCACTGCGGCTCAGACTTCTTCTCTGAGATGTCACGGACGACATCCTCATTAATGCCACGTCGAGCATTGGTGCCGACCTCGCTCTTATCTGACCAGCCGTATTCGTAGTTTCCGAGGCCTTCGAGTTCTGGATGTGCGATAGTCATGCACGTACCTTTCCTTTGGTGTTATTTTTTTGTGGTGTTGGAATAAAAGTAGTACAGACGCCATCGCCATGAGCGATAGTTGCAAGACGTTGCACATGAGTGCCAAGTAAACGTGAGAGCGCCTCTGTTTCGGCCTCGCATAGTCGTGGAAACTCTGTTGCAACGTGGGCGATGGGACAGTGATGCTGACATAGCTCTTCACCCATTGGACGGGTTTCGATACTTGCTGCATATCCTTCCTCAGTCAAAAACTCTGCTAAAGCCTGTGATTTTTTAGAACTCTTAGAGAGAATCGGTGCAGCTTTACGTTCAATATCTTCGGCGCGAGAGTTAGCAAAAGATTGCACGAGATGCTCCCCCAACTGCGCCGACATAAACTTCAGGGCAGAGACTGCTAAATCATCATAGGAGTGTTCAAATTTTTCGCGTCCGGCATCTGACATAAGAAATACTTTTGAGGGACGTCCGCGACCACGCACAAGTGCTGGATGTGGTTGACGGGCTACGAGTACGCCATCTGCAACGAGCAGGTCTAAGTGGCGGCGGATTCCGGCTGGGGTTAACGCTAATCGTGTGGCCAGAGTGGCAACGCTCGATGGGCCATTCTCAAGAATCGATCGCGCCAGGAGATCGCGGGTACGCCGATCATCGCTCTTGGGGACAGATGCTTCAGCTAATTTCACAACACTATTGTGTCGTAATTCGACACCGTTAGCCACTCCAACGCCCAGGCCAAGCTGGGTAATAAGGTTAGGCCATGAGTAAATCCGCAGATTTCGCCCGGCGGGCCCTCTCCCCAGCATCGGCATTTCTCCTTTTTTCGCAGTCGGCGATTGTGGTCACTGGCGGGGCCGTTCGCCTTACCAGTTCGGGCCTTGGCTGTCCCACCTGGCCCGAGTGCGTTCCGGGCTCATACACCCCAGTTCCAAACCAGGCCGAAGGACAGCTTCACGCCTGGATCGAGTTCGGCAACCGTCTCCTAACTTTCATACTTGTACTGTCGGCCCTTATTACATTGATAGCGGTTTTAAAATCTGGGCGCCGGGATCTGCGCATACTTGCACTCGGCCAGTTTTTAGGAATCTTTGCTCAAGGAATTTTAGGTGGAGTAACGGTCTTAACTAACTTAAATCCCTTTGCAGTAGCTAGTCACTATCTATTATCAACTATTTTGATTGCAGCGTCGGTATCACTCTATACACGGCGCCATATTCCTGGCATCAAGAAGAGCTCACACCGACAGAGTGATCTCTTCTCTCGCTGGCATGTTGTTGTCGCATTCATAGTTGTGGTCCTCGGAACTATCTTGACTGGCGCAGGACCACATGCAGGCGATATCGATGCACCAAGAATAGATTTACGAATTCAAACCGCTGCTCTCATGCATGGCCTTGCAGTTATTTTTCTTCTACTATTGACAGTTGCGTTTTATCGTGCGGATAAAACAGGTCACGAAACAAAAGAACTACTAGTTAAATTTTTTCTCATTTCAATTGCACAAGGTGGCATTGGATTTATTCAATATCTACAGGGAGTACCCGAGCTTCTAGTGGCTATCCATCTTGTAGGTGCTGTACTCGTATGGATTGGTGCTTGGAGAATTTGGTTATCGGTACAGCGTCAAGAAATGGATACTGCTAGATGAGCACACCTGCAGGTTGGAGCGAACTCGATGATCGAGCAGTTGCATATGCTCGCGCACTGGGAGCCGATGCCGTCCAAAACGTAGGTAATGGCCACCCAGGCACTGCAATGTCGCTGGCTCCAGTTGCATACCTTCTCTTCCAACACCACTTAGTCCATGATCCATCAGATCCGAGCTGGCTCGGTCGCGACAGATTTATCCTCTCGTGTGGGCACTCGTCACTAACTTTGTATACCCAACTTTTTTATAGTGGCTATGGGTTAGAGATGGAGGATCTGAAAACATTTAGAACGTGGGGCTCATTAACTCCAGGACATCCTGAGTTCGGCCACACAGCTGGTGTCGAAATGACAACAGGCCCGCTTGGCCAGGGAGTTGCAACTGCAGTGGGAATGGCGATGGCGGCACGTTATGAAAGAGGTCTTCTCGATCCCAATGCAGCACCTGGTAGCTCCCTCTTTGATCACAGTATCTGGGTGATCTGTTCTGATGGCGACTTGCAAGAGGGTGTAAGTGCTGAAGCCTGCTCACTTGCTGGTACCCAAGAGCTCGGTAACTTGAATGTTATTTACGATGATAATCAAATCTCAATTGAAGGTGACACTCACAACGCCTTCACTGAAGATGTCTCTATGCGCTATCGCGCTTATGGTTGGCATGTGATCGATGTCGCTGCCGCAGCTGATGGCAATGTAGATATTGCAGCACTCAATGCCGCGATGGTAGCTGCAAAAAAAGAGAGTATTAAGCCAACGCTGATTCGTCTAAAAACTGTTATCGCATGGCCAGCACCAACTCTTCGTGGAACTGGTAAATCACATGGATCAGCCCTTGGCGAGCAAGAGATTGCAGCAACGAAACTTCTGTTGGGCCTTAAGCCCGATGAGCACTTTGCAATGCCTAATGAGGTATTGACGCATGTTCGTCAAGTAAAGGCGCGTGGAACTGCGCGCAGGTCCGCGTGGAATATCGCTTTTGGTGCGTGGAGCTCTGCGAATACAGATGCAGCCACTCTTCTGCAAAGACTGCAGAAGCGAGAGTTGCCAGCTAATTGGGATTCAGATCTTCCTGTTTTTGAATCTGGAAAAGATATCGCCACTCGCGCTGCATCGGGTGAAGTTCTACAGGCGATCGCTGCCAGACTTCCTGAGCTCTGGGGAGGATCAGCGGATTTAGCTGGTTCAAATAACACCAGCATCGAAGGTGGTGGATCGTTTTTACCCGCTACGAGCGTGATAAAAGGCGCCAATCCTTATGGACGAATTATTCACTTTGGAATCCGTGAACATGCAATGGGATCTATTATCAATGGAATCACCCTTCATGGCCTTACACGATCATTTGGTGGAACCTTTGCAGTATTTAGTGATTACATGCGGCCAGCAGTTCGCTTAGCAGCTTTAATGAATATCCCATCAACATTTGTCTGGACGCATGATTCGATTGGTGTGGGTGAGGATGGTCCAACACATCAACCGATAGAACACTTCGCGGCGCTTCGTGCGATTCCTGGTTTAGATATTGTCAGACCGGGAGATGCAAATGAAGTTGTGCATGCCTGGAGGCAGATGATTATCCGTAATCGCCCCGCTGGCATCTTGCTATCTCGCCAGAACCTGCCCGTCTTTGATCGCAAAGTCTGCACACCAGCTAAAGGAACTGCAAAAGGTGCTTATGTATTAAAGGATGCACAGAATCCAGTTGCCATACTTATCGCAACGGGCTCTGAGGTATCTCTTGCACTGGATGTGCAGAGCGCTCTAGCTAACGAAGGGGTCAATGTACGTGTCGTTAGCGCCCCATGTCTTGAATGGTTTGCAGAACAAGATGCCGCCTACAAAGAATCGGTATTGCCTGCATCAATCCCACTCAAGATTAGTATCGAGGTAGGAATTGCTCAGGGTTGGCGTGAGCTCATTGGTGATGCTGGAATTGCAATCTCACTTGAGCATTACGGGGCTTCAGCCGATGCTAAACGGCTTTTCAAGGAGTTTGGTTTTAGTGTTGAAAGCATCGTCGCACGTGTTAAAGCTGCACTGAAATGAGCGCTGGAGATGTCGGCGCAAGCGGAACATCCATCTGGTTAGATGATCTCTCTCGTGCAAAAATCTCTGGGGTAGATCCCCACTCACTCCCCTCGCGTATTGCCAATGATTGCGTTGTTGGCGTCACGACTAATCCAAGTATTTTTGCTGCTGCAATATCTGGAGCAAATGAGTACGCCAGTGATATCGCGTCAATGAAGGATTTAGATGTTGATGAGTGCGTCAAAAAGCTGACAACGGATGATGTACGCGCAGCCTGTGATCTATTTAAGGCCATCTACTCGTCGAGTAAAGGAATCGATGGTCGTGTGAGCATCGAAGTTGACCCACGATTAGCAGGTGATACTGAGGGCACAATCGCTGCAGGTAAAGAGTTATGGGCGATTATTGATCGTCCTAATCTCATGATCAAGGTCCCAGCAACTATCGAGGGCCTTCCTGCAATTACCGCACTCGTGGCGGCAGGAATTAGCGTCAACGTTACTTTGATTTTTTCTGTGAAGCGATATGGCGCAGTAATCGATGCCTATATGGCGGGAATAGAAGCGGCGACAAACCCCTCCCATGTGCATTCAGTTGCCTCCTTCTTCGTTAGTCGTATCGATTCAGCTGTAGATGCTCTGTTGAAAAAGGATTCAAGTGATGCCGCCTTAGCTCTTCTAGGAAAAGCGGCGATTGCCAACGCACATCTTGCTTATCAATTATTTGAAGAGAAGTTTGCATCACCTAGATGGCTGACTCAAGTAGAGCGTGGTGCGAATAAGCAGCGTCCTTTGTGGGCATCGACTGGTGTTAAAGATCCCTCTTACGATGACACACGTTATGTTATAGAGCTCATTGCTCCCCATACGGTTAATACAATGCCGCAGGCGACTCTAGATGCCGTTATTGATCACGGAAAGGTACGCGGCAATAGTATTTCTGAGCATTATGCCTCTGCCGTTGATGTCTTTAAATCTCTCTCTCTTCTAAATATCTCCTTAAATGCCATAACGAGTGAGTTAGAGATTGATGGGGTAAAGAAGTTTGCCCAAGCGTGGGAAGAGTTACTTGCAACAGTGCAGGCAGCTCAACAACAATGACACAACTAACTGGTCATTCACTCTCTAAAATTGATCGCAGTGATTCTCGCTATCGAGCCCTTATGGAGTTTCATTCTCGTTTAGCACAAAAAGATCCAACTATCTGGGGCGCTAGCGCCGAATCTGAGGCAACCGTGCGCCTTAACTGGATAGATCTTCCCGAAACATCGAGAGATTTACTGCCACAGTTGGATGCACTCTGTGCCAAACACCGGGATAAGTTGCGAGTAATCCTTTGCGGAATGGGCGGTTCATCTCTTGGTCCAGAGGTCATCGCACAAACCTATAAGCGAGAGCTATTTATTTTAGATTCGACCGACCCGAACTACATTGCACATGCTCTGTCAACAGATTTAGCGACCACCCTCATTGTTGTGAGCTCAAAGTCGGGCTCTACTATCGAAACAGCCTCCCAACGTGCATTGTTTGAATCCGCCTTTCTTGAAGCTGGTCTTGTGCCTCAAGAGCACATTGTTATCGTGACAGATCCAGGCTCTCCATTAGATCAGCACTCACGAGAAAATGGTTACACCGTAGTTAACGCCGATCCCAATGTTGGTGGACGTTTTAGCGTTTTAAGCGCATTCGGATTAGTGCCCGCGGCCCTCATCGGTGTAGATGTCTCTGTCTTGCTCGATAATGCAAGTGAGACAAAATCTGCCTTCCTAGCAAATCCCAGCATCGTTGTAGATATGGCATATGCAATTGCATACATCTGCGGCCAGTACATGTCGTATTGCGATGTCGGCTCAGGCATGCCAGGTTTGAGTGATTGGGTCGAACAGTTAGTCGCTGAATCAACTGGAAAGAGTCACGTTGGCCGTTTGCCGATTGTTCTCGAATCTCCCGTTCATGATGCTCTTTTTTCGATTTCATATAGCGGTGATGCAGATTTAGTGATCTCCGCAGATCTTGCTTCGCAGTTCATAATTTGGGAGTGGGTAACGGCTTTAGTCTGTGCGGCCATGGCAATTGATCCATTCAATCAACCTAATGTCACTGAAGCGAAAGAGGCTACATCCTCCCTCCTCGATAAGTGGGATGGCAAACTCCCCACATTCACCCCCGATGCCCAAGATGGTGCTGTTGCAATATTTGGAAAGGGCAATGATCTAAAATCCGCGCTCTCTTTTTTTATTGAATCAATTCCACTTAATGGTTATCTCGCAGTAATGGCATACCTTGATCGCCGAGATGATGTAAAGATTATGCAGATTCGCGCACTGCTGGCAGATAAATCGCAGCGTCCCGTTACCTTTGGATGGGCTCCGCGCTTTTTACACTCAACGGGACAGTTTCATAAGGGTGGGCAACCCAATGGAGCTTTTTTGCAAATTACAGGCGAGGTTCAGAGAGATTTCGATATTCCTGGTCAGGTTTTCGGATTTAAAACTTTAATTGCGGCCCAGGCATTGGGTGATGGAGAGGCACTGGCCTCAAGAAAATACCCACTCCTGCGATTGAATTTAATCAACCGTAGTGTGGGTATTGACGAACTACTTACCGCTCTAAAATCTCTTTAGTCATCCCCACGCATTTTGCGAAGAGCCTCATCAAGTAACCGCTCACCCTCGGCATCGGTACGACGCTCTTTTACATAAGCAAGGTGTGTCTTGTATGGCTCGTTCTTAACTGGGTTAGGTGGATTGTTGCGATCGCGTCCTGCTGGATAGCCACACTTTGGGCAGTCCCACTCAGCAGGAATAACCACCGTCTCTTCAACGGCAAATGACGGACGGACCTCGTGTTTATTGGCACAGAAATAGGAGACATATGCACGAGCGATCGAGTCACCGCGCTCGGCCTCTCCCATTGGACCGGCACCGACTCGGCTTCCGCGAATTGCACTTGCCATGTATTACTCCTTAAAAAAGTTGAGAAAAATTTATTTAAGCACAAGACTCAGTGCGACAACCAGAGCAAACCAGAGGCCACCGACAACGATTGTGATGCGATCTAGATTGCGCTCTACTACCGATGAACCGCCATAGTTAGTTGAGACACCACCACCGAATAGATCGGATAATCCGCTGCCCTTGCCCTTATGTAAAAGGACGAGAAGAATCATCACTACGCTGGTAATGACGAGCAGAATTGAGAGAGCTAGTTTCACAGTTCGTAAACTCCTTGTTTCATAGAGGGTAAGGATACCTTCAAAATAGCTGTGGGCTTTACTTAGCCTTGCGCGTAGAACTTAACAATTGTGGCAAACTCCTCTGGATCTAGGCTCGCCCCGCCTATTAAGGCGCCATCGACATCGGGCTTAGCCATAATCTCAGCCACATTTGCCGCCTTCACGGAGCCTCCATAAAGAATTCGCATCGCTGCAGCAATCTCAGGTGAGCCGATATTTTCTATCTCTTCACGTATGGCTGCACAGACCTCTTGAGCATCCTCAGGAGTTGCTACTTTTCCGGTTCCAATAGCCCACACTGGTTCATAGGCGATAGCAATCTTTTTCAATTCGGGTTTAGTTAACCCCTCTAATCCCCCGCGAATCTGACGAATAACATGACTGACATGTGCGCCGGATTCGCGCACCGAAAGCTCTTCACCGACGCAGAAGATAGGCACCATCTCATGTGCCAATGCCGCCTTAATCTTTCGATTAACGAGCCCATCGCTCTCACCATGAATCGAGCGGCGTTCAGAGTGTCCAACTACAGCATAGGTACATCCAAGTTTGTGCAGCATTGCCCCAGAGATATCACCGGTGAATGCTCCATTTGCTTCGGGTGAGAGATCTTGCGCACCATATGTTAAGCGCAGACGATCCCCATCGATAAGTGTTTGAATCGAACGGATATCGGTGAAGGGCGGAATAATAGTGACATCGACTGCGTCGTAATCTTTATCATTGAGTGAGTAGACCAGCTTTTGTGCAACGGCGATCGCTTCAAGGTGGTTGAGGTTCATCTTCCAGTTACCAGCCATCAATGGTTTACGCATCGTTCTCCCCTTATAACCCTAAAGCCATTAGGCCAGGAAGTTCCTTGCCCTCTAAGTACTCAAGTGATGCACCACCACCGGTTGAAATATATCCGAACTCTGAGTCAGTAAATCCAAGTGCTCTAACAGCTGCGGCCGAGTCTCCCCCGCCCACAACTGAGATACCTGAAACCTTAGTCAATGCAGTTGCAACAACCCTAGTTCCAGCAGCAAAGTTAGCAAACTCAAAGACTCCCATTGGTCCATTCCAGAATACAGTTGAGCATTTTTCGATTTGCTGTGCAAAGGCGACGGCCGAAACTGGTCCTATATCTAGCCCCATCTGATCAGCAGGGATTGCATCACACGAAACTATCGTGGGCTGTGCATCTGCACTAAACATTGGTGCAACGACAATATCAGTCGGTAGAACAAGTGTGACGCCTTTTTCGTGGGCAGTTGTAATCAAGGCCTTAACAACATCAATCATCTCTTTTTCAACTAAGGACGTACCGATCTCTTTGCCTTGTGCTGCAAGAAATGTAAAGACCATACCCCCACCAATTGCCAACATATCAACCTTGCCTAAAAGATTTTCAATAACACCAAGTTTGTCAGAGACCTTGGCTCCTCCTAAAACAACTCCATAGGGACGAGTTGGATTCTGTGTAAGTTTTTTCAAAATCTCGACTTCACCTGCAACTAATAAACCAGCACAGTGTGGAAGCAGCTTGGGCAGATCAAAGACGGAGGCATGTTTACGGTGCACTGCACCGAAACCATCTCCCACATAAACATCGGCTAGTTGAGATAGCTGTGCGGCAAATACTGCGCGCTCACTCTCATCTTTGCTTGTTTCAGCAGGGTTAAATCGAATATTTTCAAGAAGTAAAATCTGACCGCCCTTGAGTGAGCGTGCAAGAGAAATGAGTTCATCTCCCATGAGGTTGCCAGCAAAAATAATCTCTTGGCCTAATAGTTCACCGAGGCGTTTGGCAACGGGTGCAAGTGAGAGCTCCAGCGATGGCTGACCCTTTGGCCGACCTAAGTGAGCGGCAATGACTAAAGATGCTCCTTTGCTCTGCAGTAATTTGATAGTTGGAAGCGAGGCTTTGATTCGTCCATCATCTTTAATGGAGCCATCTTTTAATGGAACATTCAGATCACAGCGAAGAAAGACCCGCTTACCAACTACATCAAAAGCTGCAAGCGATGACATTAAAGCGTCTTGCCCACATAACTAATCAGATCGACGAGACGGTTTGAGTAGCCCCATTCGTTGTCATACCAGCCAACGACTTTGACTTGATTACCGATAACTTTGGTCAGACCTGAATCGAAGATACATGAGGATGGATCGGTCACGATATCCGATGAAACGATTGGATCTTCGGTGTATGTCAGGTAGCCCTTAAGTGGGCCATCTGCAGCGGCCTTCATGGCCGCATTAATCTCTGCAGCCGTTGCCTCTTTAGCGAGTTCGACCGTTAAATCTGTAGCCGAGCCGGTAGGAATTGGAACACGCATCGCATAGCCATCGAGTTTGCCTTTTAGCTCTGGCAAGACGAGGGCGATCGCTTTGGCGGCACCCGTTGATGTTGGAATCATGTTCGTTGCCGCTGCCCGTGCACGACGTAAGTCTTGATGTGGGAAATCTAGGATTACCTGATCATTTGTGTAGGCGTGAATCGTTGTCATTAAGCCCTTAACTATTCCCCAGTTGTCGTTGAGGACCTTAGCCATTGGTGCAAGGCAGTTAGTTGTGCATGATGCATTTGAAATAATGTGATGGTTAGCGGGCTCATACTTTTCATGGTTAACACCCATCACGATTGTGATGTCCTCATCACTAGCTGGTGCTGAGATGATGACCTTCTTTGCACCTGCTGTGATGTGCTTTTGAGCATCGGCAGCCTTTGTGAAGATTCCTGTTGATTCAACAACTACATCTGCCTTAACTGATGCCCAAGGAAGGTTAGCGGGATCGCGCTCTGAGAAAACTTTGATAGTCTTTCCGTCAACAGTGATTGAATCATCGGTGAAAGTAACCTCTAGACCAAGTCGTCCCAAGATTGAGTCGTACTTAAGTAGATGTGCCAAAGTCTTATTGGGGGTCAGATCGTTGATTCCGACAATATTGATTGAGGGATTGGTGAGGCTGGCGCGAAAGAAGTTGCGTCCGATGCGGCCAAAGCCATTGATTCCGACATTTATCATGAGATACATCCTTGCTGCTTAAGGGGCTAGACATTAAAAAAGCCCGGTCGTTTGACATGAATTAAAACTGCCACAACTTTGGGGTCTTAGGTGTAATCCTATCAGTGCGCTAACTGCCAACTCATCGGTAGTAAAGCTAATTAACTCAGCAAATCTGGGGAAAGACCGCTTTCAGTGTCGGGAATACCAAGTTCACTTGCACGCTTATCGGCCATAGCAAGTAATCGGCGGATTCGGCCTGCGATCGCATCCTTTGTCATTGCTGGCACAGCTAATGAGCCCAGCTCTTCAAGGGAGGCCTGACCGTGATTAATACGCAGCTCCCCCGCCTCTTTCAAATGATCCGGAATCGTTGCTCCAAGAATCTCCATTGCTCGAGCGACTCGGGCAGATGCGGCTACGGCAGCACGCGCTGAGCGACGAAGGTTTGCATCATCAAAGTTGGCCAGACGGTTTGCAGTTGCCCGCACTTCACGGCGCATGCGTCGCTCCTCCCATGCAAGCACTGATTCATGTGCACCTAAGCGTGTAAGCAACACTCCGATTGCATCTCCATCGCGAATTACAACGCGATCTACACCGCGAACTTCGCGTGCCTTTGCAACAATCCCCATACGACGCGCAGCACCGACAAGGGCTAAAGCCGCCTCCGGTCCGGGACATGTAATTTCAAGAGATGATGAGCGGCCGGGCTCAGTCAAAGAGCCATGTGCGATAAATGCCCCGCGCCATGCCGCTTCGGAATCACAGATTGCAGCCGAGACAACTTGAGGCGGAAGTCCACGCACAGGACGCCCATGTGAATCAACAAGACCAGTTTGTCGGGCAAGTGAATCTCCAGCTTCAATCACTCGAACGACGTAACGTGAACCCTTTCTTAAACCCCCAGATGAGAGCACTGCTAAATCAGAGTCATGTCCATAAATATCTGCAATATCTTTTCTTAGGCGACGCGCACTCTGTGAAGTCTCAAGTTCAACCTCAATCACAATCTTTCCCGCTGCAATGTGGAGTCCACCTGCAAAGCGTAGAAGTGATGAGACCTCGGCCTTGCGACAGCACGGCTTTGTAATCGCGATTCGGCTGAGTTCGTCTTTTACTGATGCTGTCATTGCCATGGGCTTATCCAACCAAACTTTGACGCATAATGTGGCCCAAATGAAGAGCCAATTGTGTGACATCGTGATGAATACTGCCAGGGGCTTTACGAATATCAACGGCGACGATCTGTCCCCCCAGTTTACGAGCAATCGCCGCCAGAGCCATTTCATCGCGAATTACGGAACTATCGACCAGAAAGTAATCGATTATTACATCAGGTGCATACTCAGAGAAAAGCTCTAGGTGTTCTTCAGGAGTTGAACCAGCGAACTCCTCTCCGGCCGTATTTGAATGGGCATCCAAGTTTAGAATCAGAATTTTTTTTGCCTTACTTCTTGAAAGTGCATCTAACTGCATTGGTACCAAGAGATGCGGCATCACACTAGAAAACCAAGATCCAGGACCCATTGTGATCCAATCTGCAGTTCGAATCGCTGTTAATGCCTCCATACGTGCCTGTGGATTTTCTGGGATGACACGTAGAGATTCGATGCGGCCCTTTGCTGTGGCAACCTCTTTTTGTCCTCGTACAACGATTCGGCCAGTTGAAGTATTAAAAGTTCCTTCAATATCTAGCGGAACAGTTGCCATTGGCAGCACTCGTCCGACGGTTTTTAACAGTGATCCAACTCGATCGAGACCGATAACTGGATCTTCATCATCACTCCACAAAGATGCTAGTAATAGATTGCCCATCGCATGACCATTAAGTGGGCCTGAACTTTCAAAGCGGTGTTGCATAATGTCGGCCCAGGTGCGACCCCATTCATCATCGGCACATAAGGCCGCCAGTGCCATACGTAAATCACCGGGTGGAAAAATCGGAAACTCTTCGCGCAAACGTCCGCTTGAGCCACCATTATCGGCGATAGTAACAATGGCGGTAATCTCTGACGTTATTTGACGTAGCGCCGACAAAGTTGCAGCCAAACCATGACCGCCTCCAAGGGCAACGACTTTGCTCACAGTTATTCGCGCCCCACATCACGGTGCGTTGGATATGCAGAGATTGAATGACCAATAGTGTTCAGTTGCTTAGCAATCTCCTGGGTGATCGCAACCGAGCGATGTTTACCACCAGTACAGCCAACTGAGATTGTCACATAGCGCTTGCCCTCGTGCATATAGCCAGGAACCATCGATGCTATGAGATCGACATAGTTCTTCACAAAATCTCTTACACCAGTGTTTCCTAAAACCTTTTCACTCACCTGGGGAGTAAGACCTGTCAGTGGTCGAAGCTCGGGTATCCAGTGCGGGTTAGGTATGAATCTGCAGTCAAGCACTAGGTCAGAGTCAACGGGAATTCCAAACTTGTATCCAAAGGATAAGACGTTGATTCGAATCCCTTCTACCTTACCGCCACCGAAAATTTCGCCGATCCGTTTTTCTAACTGATGAACATTGAGATTACTCGTATCGATTGTGATATCGCACTGCGATCTCACTTCATCTAACTTTTCGCGCTCTCGTGCAATGCCATCAACGATTCGATCTGTTCCTTGAAGTGGATGTGGCCTGCGTGTAGATTCAAAACGTTGCACTAATACCTGATCAGTTGCATCTAAAAAGAGTAAACGATAGGGAGTACCGCTCTTCTTGAGTACATCTAAAGCCTCCATTAGCTCGTCAAAGAAATGCCCACCCCGCACATCGACAACGACTGCAAACTCTTTGCCCTCTGGGCCGCTACCTTTGCCAACTAACTGCGGCAGTAGCGACGGTGGCAGATTATCGACGACATACCAGCCCAGATCCTCTAAGGCATGGGCGGCCGTAGAGCGTCCAGCACCTGACATGCCAGAGAGAATCAGAATCTCACTCCTACTCATGGCTCAATCCTCTTACCCATGTCAAGCACCCTTTAATCACGGGTAATTTCTCCGGTTTGAACATCTACTTTTTGCGTTCCTATGTGATCGAGATAGTTAGCTATTACTTCGGCGATTTTCGAGCCGATGCCGGGCGTGGCTGCAATCTCTTCGCGCCCTGCCTTTCTAATAGCAGCCACTGATCCAAATCGCTCGAGCAATGCGTTGCGACGAACCTGTCCAAGTTGGGGAATCTCATCTAATACCGACTCCAACATAATTTTTGAGCGCCTAGATCGGTGAAAAGTAATGGCAAATCTATGGGCTTCATCTCGAATTCGTTGCAGGAGATATAGCCCCTCACTTGAGCGAGGCAAAATAATTGGATCACTTGAACCAGGTCGCCAGACCTCTTCTAAACGTTTGGCTAGTCCGCACAGTGCAATATCGGTAATACCAAGTTCGCTCAGTGCCCTGGCGGCGGCGTTGACCTGCGGTGCTCCGCCATCGACCAGAATTAGCTGTGGTGGGTATGAAAATTTGCTTAACTTGCCTCCAAGTTCGGCAACTTCAGCGGCATCTACAGTGCGATCATCGATTAACCTTTTAAGTCGGCGTGTGATTACTTGGTGCATGGCTCGAGTATCATCAAAACCATCATCAGTATTGATTATGAATCGACGATACTCACTCTTCTTGGCTAGACCATCTTCAAAGACCACCATGGAGGCAACTACGGATGTGCCTGAAATATTCGAGATATCAAAGCACTCAATTCGCAGCGGCGTACGCGCTAGATCCAGAGCCTCCTCTATCTCAATAAGTGCTTTACCACTTACTGCCGAATCCGTGGAGCGCTTACTTAGGTATGAGATAAGTGAGTATTGAGCGTTGCGTTTAACGGTTTGTAGGATCTCCATTTTTTCACCGCGCTGTGGAACTTTCAGAGCCACAGGTGCTCCACGTAGTTCTGAGAGCCAGGCTTCAAGAGCGGGGGCATCGAGTGGGCGCTCGTTTATCAGAATGTGTGCGGGAATCTCGCTGGCTGCACTTTGACTATAGATGGAGTAAAAAAGAGCAGCCATCTCATCGTCGCCTTCAAGGGATTTGCTTTGATCTACAATCCAGGAACGTGAGCCTTTGATTGATCCACCTCGAACAATAAATATCGATCCAGCTGCATGCACACCATCGTGATGTATCGCAACAATGTCGGCCGTTAAACTCTCGGGTAGGGCGGCATCAGTGGACTCTTGAGCACGCTCTATAGCAGTTATCGAATCTCGAATCTTTGATGCCCGTTCAAACTCCTCGCGCTCTGAAGCTAATGCCATCTCAGCCTGAAGCGTTGGAACGATATCTGCATTACCGTTGTCCATGAAACCAACTAGTCGATTTGCTAACGCTTTATGATCTTCTTGGCTAACCCAGTTCACACACGGAGCAGCGCACTTTCCAATATCTCCCAGTAGACACTGTCTTTTGCTGCGCTGAGCTCGTTGAAAGTTTCCGGTAGAACATGATCGAATAGGAAAAACCTTCAGGATTACATCGAAAGTATTTCGCAGCGCCCACGTATGTGTAAATGGTCCGAAATAGGTTATTCCTGGGCGCTTTGATTTACGCGTAATGAAGATTCGCGGGTACTCATCGTTATTAGTGATCGCTAAATATGGATACGACTTGTCATCGCGAAACTGCACGTTGTACTGGGGTGCGTACTGTTTAATCCAAGAAAACTCTAACTGCAAAGCCTCAACTTCGGTGTCAACTATCGTCCAATCGACCCGAACTCCCTGATGCACCATTCGATATGTCTTTTCAGGCAGATTGCCCTGAAAGTAATTACTTAATCGATTTTTTAAATTGACTGCCTTTCCTACATAGATCACAACATCACTTGCATCATAGAATCGATAAACCCCAGGAAGTTGTGGGATGTCGCTGGGACGATACGATGCCGGATCTGCCATCTCTCTACTTCTTAACTGCTACTTTTCGATTTGTTGCAAGCATAGGTGCTAGATATTGACCGGTATAGCTGGCCTTAACCTTGGCGACATCTTCGGGAGTACCTTCGGCAACGACTAATCCCCCTCGGAAACCACCCTCTGGCCCCATATCGATTACCCAGTCTGAGCATTTAATGACATCCAAGTTGTGCTCGATAACCACAACAGTGTTTCCCGTATCAACTAAGCGGTTGAGGACAATAAGTAGTTTGCTTACATCTTCAAAGTGAAGACCGGTGGTTGGCTCATCTAAAACGTAGATCGTCCTTCCCGTCGAGCGACGTTGCAACTCGGTTGCCAGTTTCACACGCTGTGCCTCACCCCCTGAAAGTGTTGGCGCCGATTGTCCTAAACGCACATATCCAAGACCTACATCGTTGAGCGTCTTTAAAAACCTAGCAATAGTAGGAACTGATTCAAAGAATGTATAAGCCTCTTCTATCGGCATATTCAAAACATCGGCAATAGTTTTGTTCTTATAGTGAACCTCTAGCGTCTCACGGTTATATCGTGCGCCATGACAAACTTCGCATGGGACATAAACATCTGGCAAAAAGTTCATCTCAATTGTGATTGTGCCATCGCCTGAGCAGTTTTCACATCGTCCGCCCTTGACGTTAAATGAGAAACGACCCTGCTGATAGCCACGGATCTTTGCCTCGGTGGTCTCAGAAAATAGAGCTCGGACCTTGTCGAATAGACCTGTGTATGTCGCTGGATTTGATCGGGGTGTGCGCCCGATTGGTGATTGATCAACGTGAACGACTTTATCGAGAAGATCGACACCGATCACACTGCGATGACGACCTGGTACCAAGCGTGCACCATTGAGTTTGTTGGCAAGAGTGGTGTATAAAATATCATTGACAAGTGTTGACTTACCCGAACCACTGACACCAGTAACCGAGACAAAAACACCAAGTGGCACAACAACGTCAATATCTTGGAGATTATTCTCTTTAGCTCCTTTAATTAATAAGGATTTCTTTACATCGATTGGACGTCGCTGAGCAGGAATCGCTATAGATTTTCGCCCTGATAAATATGCGCCTGTGATCGACTCTTTAGAGGCTATCAACTCCTCGTAGCTACCAGATACAACCACGTGGCCGCCGTGCTCTCCGGCTCCAGGACCAATATCTACAATCCAATCAGCGGTGCGAATTGTCTCCTCATCATGTTCCACAACTATCAAAGTGTTTCCAAGATCGCGCAAATGTGTGAGCGTTTCAATTAAGCGACGGTTATCGCGCTGATGTAGACCGATGCTGGGCTCATCAAGGACGTAAAGAACGCCAACAAGTCCGCTACCAATCTGGGTTGCCAAGCGAATT
Organism: Actinomycetota bacterium; assembly: GCA_947477185.1. GTDB lineage: Bacteria > Actinomycetota > Actinomycetes > Nanopelagicales > Nanopelagicaceae > Planktophila. Next base: position 3,056 of record CANJTH010000006.1, on the reverse strand, counting down.
CGCTGTGCTTCTCCTCCAGATAAAGTTGCCGCAGGCCTTGCTAGCGATAAATAATCTAAACCAACGTCGAGAAGAAAACCTAAGCGGGCGTGGACTTCTTTCATTACTCGTTCGGCGATCTGGGCTTCGCGTTTAGTTAATTTAATATTTTTAAGAAACTGCGCACACTCTGAAATCGATAGCTCGGTAATCTCAGAGATGTTTTTATTACCTAGAGTCACAGCCAAGACCTCAGGTTTTAAACGAGCACCTGAACAGACATGGCAGGGAATCTGGCGCATATATGCCTCGTACTTATCGCGACTGTAATCACTATCGGTCTCACTATGACGGCGGTGAATGAAGGGCACGACGCCTTCAAAGCCAGTTGTGTAGTTCTTGGTCCCATAACGGCCTTTGTACTTCATCTTAATCTCATACTCGTATCCATTGATGATGGCTTCCCGGGCTTTTACTGAGATTTTTTTCCAAGGAATATCGAGTGAAAACGGCATGTCTTTTGCAAGTGCCTCAAGCAATCGAATGAAGTAATCCGATGATTGGCCACCCGACCATGGCGCGATAGCTCCATCATTAATTGAAATCGAATCATCGGGAATTATCAGATCCTGATCGACCTCTAGCTTTGTACCTATTCCTGAACACTCAGGGCATGCACCAAAGGGTGAGTTAAAAGAAAATGAGCGCGGCTCTAACTCTTCAAAGGATAAGTTGCACTCATGACAGGCTAAATGCTCACTAAAAGTGCGCTCTTTATCGCCTGCTTTCGAATCCACAAAATCTAAGATGACAATTCCAGATGCTAGGCGTAGCGCCGTTTCAATTGAATCTGTTAGTCGGGTCTTGCTCTCAACCTTTGCAGTTAAGCGGTCGACCACAACTTCAATAGTGTGTTTTTCTTGCTTCTTCAACTTCGGCACATCTGTCAGTGCTACAACTGTGCCATCCACACGGGCACGCGAATAGCCTTGAGTAATGAGCTCGGCAAATAGATCCACGAACTCACCTTTGCGAGCACGCACTACTGGTGCTAACACAGCAAACTTTGTTGTCGGTGGCATTGTTAAAATCTGATCGACAATCTGCTGCGGTGACTGACGCGACACTGCCTTTCCGCACGTAGGACAGTGTGGGCGGCCAGCTCGTGCAAAAAGTAGGCGAAGATAGTCATAGACCTCAGTTATTGTGCCTACAGTTGAACGGGGATTTCGATTGGTGGATTTTTGATCGATAGAGACTGCAGGTGATAGGCCTTCAATGAAATCAACATCGGGCTTATCCATCTGCCCTAAGAACTGGCGGGCGTAGGCAGAAAGGGATTCAACGTAGCGGCGCTGACCTTCGGCAAAAATTGTGTCGAATGCGAGTGAGGATTTACCAGAGCCAGATAGACCTGTAAAAACGATGAGAGCGTTACGGGGAAGTTCAATGGATACGTCTTTGAGGTTGTGCTCGCGTGCACCGCGTACAACTAACTTGTCGATACTCACTAAACCCCTGCCTCTTCCATAGAGCGAAGCTCGCGCTTCAAAATCTTAATCTCATCGCGCAGACGCGCAGCTACCTCGAACTGCAGTTCGGCGGCGGCATTTTTCATCTGATCAGTGAGGGAGCCTATCAACGCCATTAAATCCTGTCTTGGCAAAGTAGTAAGAGCCCTGGAATAAAGGCCTGCCGACGTCGCACTCTTTTGATTGGCCTTCTTACTCGTTGCCAATAACTCTTCAGTATCCTCGGATTCGCGATTAATTAAATCTGTGATATCTGCAATTTTTTTGCGCAGAGGTTGAGGATCAACTCCACGCTCGAGGTTATAAGCCACTTGTTTTGCGCGACGACGATTAGTTTCATCAATGGCTTTAGCCATTGAATCGGTAATATTGTCGGCATACATATGAACCTCTCCCGATACATTTCGAGCTGCGCGTCCAATAGTTTGAATCAACGATGTTGCAGAGCGCAGAAATCCCTCTTTGTCAGCATCTAAAATAGCCACAAGTGAGACCTCCGGAAGATCTAAACCTTCGCGCAGTAAGTTAATACCGATTAACACATCGTAATCACCCATGCGTAGCTCACGCAGCAGTTCGACTCTGCGCAAAGTATCAACTTCGGAGTGCAGGTATCGAACACGAACACCCTTTTCCTGCATGTACTCCGTTAAATCCTCTGACATCTTTTTGGTAAGTGTCGTTACTAATACCCGCTCATTTTTATCAGCGCGAATCTTGATTTCATGTAAGAGATCATCTATCTGACCCTTAATAGGTTTGATAACGATCTGGGGATCAATTAAGCCAGTTGGGCGGATCACCTGTTCAACGACATCTCCATTAACCTTTGCCATCTCATACTTGCCAGGGGTAGCAGATAGATAGAGCTTTTGGGCGGTGCGCTCTAAGAACTCGGGGAACTTCAATGGCCGATTATCGAGGGCGCTTGGTAGTCGAAATCCATGTTCGACTAATGTGCGCTTTCTCGAGGCATCACCCTCATACATCGCACCCAACTGTGGAACTGTCACATGACTCTCATCGATAACAACGAGGAAATCCTCTGGGAAATAATCCAATAGACAGTTTGGTGCTGAGCCTGCTCCACGACCATCAAGGTGGCGAGAGTAGTTTTCGATTCCACTACAGAAACCAATCTGTTCCATCATCTCCACGTCAAATGTAGTTCGCATGCGCAATCGTTGAGCCTCAAGGAGCTTTCCCTGTTTTTCAAAGAGATTGAGCTGAATTTGTAGCTCGTCCTCAATATCTCCAATGGCACGCTTTATAGTCTCTGGACCAGCGGCATAGTGAGTTGCTGGAAAGATATACATCTCACTCTCATCGCGGATAATCTCACCGGTCAGTGGATGAAGCGTTGAAATCTTTTCGATCTCATCTCCAAACATTTCAATGCGGATCGCCAACTCTTCATACATCGGAATAATCTCTATCGTATCCCCACGCACTCTGAACGTTCCTCGCTCGAATGCGACGTCATTGCGTTTGTACTGAATATCTACAAAGCGACGCAGAAGTGCGTTGCGCTCGATCTCATCCCCT
>CANJTH010000005.1:0-32708 GCA_947477185.1 Actinomycetota bacterium | reverse complement strand
TTTTTCTACCAACGAAGGAACTTGGGTGGTTAAAGATCACCCAGAAGGAGCAGCCATGGAACAAGCAATCATCTCAGGCATCGCACATGATAAGAGCGAGGCAAAGATCACCATCGTCGGCGTACCCGACCGAACTGGTGTTGCCGCACGTATCTTCCAAGCAATCGCCGATGCCGACATCAACATTGACATGATTGTCCAAAACGTATCTGCCGCCGCTACCGGCCTAACCGATATCTCATTTACTTTGCCAAAAGATGAAGGTGCTGACGCAACTGCGATTTTGCAGAAATTACAGGGCGAAGTTGGCTATGCATCGATTCAATACGATGATCAAATCGGCAAGCTCTCCCTAATTGGAGCGGGAATGCGCTCACATCCAGGCGTAACAGCGACGTTTTTTGGCGCACTATCGACGGCCGGCGTTAATATCGAAATGATTTCAACCTCTGAAATCCGTATCTCAATTATCTGCCGCCAGGCCGATATCGAGCGTGGAGTTCAAGCGGCCCATACCGCCTTTGGCTTAGATGCCGATCAGAGCGAGGCCGTTGTATATGGGGGTTCTGGTCGATGAGTAAGCCCTCACTTGCAGTTGTTGGTGCAACTGGCGCTGTAGGTACTGTGATGCTTGGAATCTTGTCAGAGCGCCCAGATGTCTGGGGAGAGATTCGTTTAATTGCATCGGCACGTAGTGCTGGTAAAAAACTTATGTGCCGCGGTGAAGAGTTAACCGTTGTTGCATTAACACCGGAGAGCTTTAATGGCATCGATGTTGCAATGTTCGATGTTCCAGATGAGATTTCAAAAGAGTGGGCACCAATCGCTGCAGCTCGTGGCGCAGTTGTTGTTGATAACTCGGGTGCATTTCGCATGGATGCAGATGTTCCCCTAGTTGTGCCGGAAGTAAATCCGCAGGAGATTAAGAATCGCCCGCGTGGAATTATTTCAAATCCAAACTGCACAACATTGTCGATGATCGTGACGCTGGGTGCTCTCCATCGCGACTACGAACTTATAGAGTTGGTAGTTTCTTCATACCAAGCGGCTTCAGGTGCCGGTCAAGCAGGCCTTGATATTTTGCGCGAACAGATTGAATTAGTCGCCGGAACAACTGCAGGTGATATCGCAGGTGATATTCAAGCAATCATTACTGACAATGGTCCCTTTCCTGCACCCCTTGCATTAAACGTTATTCCATGGGCAGGCTCACTTAAAGCCGACGGGTATTCATCGGAAGAGCTTAAAGTTCGCAATGAATCACGCAAGATTTTGGGCCTGCCTCACTTAAAAGTTTCGGCAACATGTGTGCGAGTACCGGTTCTGACTACTCATTCACTGACTGTGCACGCAGTATTTGCTAAAGAGCCCTCACGAAAAGGGGCTCAAGATATCTTGCGCAACGCCGCCGGAGTTAAGTTGGTCGATGATCCTGAAAACTATAAGTTTCCAACACCAGCCGATGTCGTAGGCACAGATCCAACATGGGTGGGCCGAGTTCGCAAAAGTCTTGATGATCCAATGGCCCTGGAAATGTTCGTCTGTGGTGACAATCTGCGTAAAGGAGCGGCGTTAAATACCGCTCAAATCGCGGAACTTCTCGCGATAGAGTTCACACTAAAGTAGCCTGTTAGAGTTTCCGCATGACCATTGTTGTCGCCGGTACCACAGGACTAGCAGGCTCTGCGATCACAAAAGTGTTCCAAGATGCTGGCCATGAAGTCTTTGGAATTAATCGCGAAGTAGTCGATCTCCTCGACCTTACTCAGACCAGTCAAGTTCTAAAGGAAATACGGCCTACTTTAGTGATTGATGCCGCCGCGCGTGTTGGTGGGATCGGCGCCAATAGTGATTTTCCTGTCGAGTTTCTTGAGGACAACATTCGAATTCAAGTCAACTTAATGCATGCAGCTCACGGTGCGATGGTAAAGAATTTCATTTTCCTTGGTTCTAGCTGTATTTATCCAAAGGACTCTCAACAGCCAATCAAAGAAGAGTACTTAATGACTGGGCCACTTGAACCAACCAATTCAGCATATGCAATTGCAAAAATAGCAGGAATTGAATTAGTTAATTCATATCGAAAACAATATGGTTACAACTGGATTTCACTAATGCCTACCAACTTGTATGGCCCTAGGGATAATTTTGACTTAAATACATCACATGTTTTGCCCGCACTCATACGCAGATTTGTGGAGGCGGTGGATAATGGCGTAAGCACAGTTACACTATGGGGAACAGGCTCACCTAAGCGAGAATTTCTTTATGTCGATGACTTAGCTGGAGCGGTTCTAGTGGCATCAGAAAAGTATAATTCGTATCTTCACCTTAATATTGGAACTGGCAAAGAATTATCGATTAAAGAACTGGCCCAAAAAATAGCAATGCTCACTGGCTTTAATGGAACAATTCTTTGGGATTCTAGTAAGCCCGACGGAACGAAACGTAAACTCTTGGATATTTCTAGAATTAAACAGTTGGGGTGGTCACCCCGCGTAACATTGGATGAGGGGCTTGCATCCACCATCAGTTGGTACAAGTCAGCGACAGCAAAAGGAGAGTCTCGACGATGAAAAGTAAAGTTGCACTTATTACTGGAATAACAGGCCAGGATGGATCCTATCTTGCTGAATTATTACTAAGTAAAGGTTATGAAGTCCATGGTTTAATTCGTCGTTCTTCCACTTTCAATACCTCTCGGATTGACCATCTTTATGAAGATCCTCACGAACCCAACCCAAAATTGTTTCTGCACTATGGTGATCTGATTGATGGGGTGGGATTAACAAATTTACTCAGAGACATCAACCCTGATGAAGTTTATAATTTAGGCGCCCAGTCACATGTTCAAGTTTCATTTACGATGCCACAGTACACAGCTCAAGTCGACGCAGTTGGGGCTGTGGGTTTGCTCGAATCAATTAGATCAGCCGGTGTGGATACGCGTTTTTACCAGGCGAGCACTTCTGAGTTGTATGGATCCACACCACCCCCACAAAACGAAGAGAGCTATTTCAAGCCACGCAGTCCCTATGCAGCAGCCAAGTTAATGGCATATTGGTGCACAGTGAATTATCGAGAGGGTTATGGAATGCACGCGACCAATGGGATTTTGTTTAATCATGAATCACCACGACGCGGTGAGACTTTTGTAACTCGTAAAATTACTCGAGCGGTAGCAGAAATTGCAACAGGTTCGAAGAAGAAACTTTTCCTCGGAAATCTTGATGCAGTGCGCGATTGGGGGTATGCCAAGGAATACGTCGAATCTATGTGGCTAATGCTTCAACAGGACAAGTCTTCTGATTATGTAGTGGCAACAGGGGTTGGGGCGACAGTAAAAGATTTTGCCCAAGTTGCCTTTGCCCGTGCTGGCTTGAATTGGGAGGATCACTTAGAGATCGACCCGAAGTATATGCGCCCAACTGAAGTTGATGCCCTGGTAGGTGACCCCTCAAAGGTGAACCAGCAACTTAACTGGAAAGCCGAGACACATTGGAAAGCCCTTGCAGAACTGATGGTTGATGCTGATTTAGCGGCAAGAGAGAAAAAGGGTAAGGATGCATGAGTATTAAAGAGAGCTTACGCAGCGACTTAACTGAGGCGATTCGTGGTCGCGATGAGATTACATCGGGCACTATTCGCATGGTTTTGACGGCGATCACAAATGAAGAGGTCGCTGGTAAAGAGGCGCGCGTTTTAAGTGATGACGAGGTAATTACCGTGCTCTCGCGCGAGGCTAAGAAGCGTCGTGAAGCGGCCGAGGCTTTTGAAAACGCAGGACGCGGTGATAGAGCCGCCCTTGAAAAAGCTGAAGGTGAAGTAATTGGACGCTATCTACCTGCACAACTAGGCGTTGATGAAATAAAGAAGATGATTGCTAATGCGATCGCATCGACTGGTGCTGCAGGACCTGGCGATATGGGCAAGGTTATGGGGGCAGTTAAAGCGCTAATCGCAGGCAAGGCCGATGGCTCTATCGTTTCAAACCTAGTCAAGGAGGCGTTAAATAAATGAAATTTGAATATGCCACAGTCCCATTACTCTCGCATGCAACTAAGCAGATCCTTGATACATGGGGATCAGATGGTTGGGAGTTAGTACAAGTAATCCCAGCACCAGGTACTGGCGAGCAGTTGGTTGCTTACATGAAGAGAGAGATTAAGTGAATTCAGTAGATGTACGAGCTAAGTTAAAAGAGCTCGGTCTCGAACTTCCAGTTGCGGCACTGCCTATAGCGGCATATGTCCCAGCAATTCGCACTGGAAATATTGTTTTTACCGCAGGTCAGCTACCACTAGTTAATGGTGAGATGGCCGGTGTTGGTAAAGTCGATGGCGAGATAACTCCTGAGCGCGCCAAAGAGCTTGCTCAGATCTGCGCGCTGAATGCGATCGCTGCAGTAGCAACAGTTGCCGATGTCAATAAGATTACAAAGATTGTTCGAGTTGTTGGCTACGTCAATGGTGTACCTGGCTATATCAACGCACCTGTCGTAGTAAATGGTGCTAGCGAACTATTTTTAGCTATCTGGGGCGATGGCGCAAAGCATGCACGCAGTGCAGTTGGAATTGCAGAGCTACCGCTTAACTCACCTGTTGAGATTGAACTAACCGTGGAGATTACTGATTAAAAAAACGGGAACGCTATTTTCCTCTTTTTGATAGACGTTCGAAATCTGTAATCAATACCGCGCGGCCATCGAGCTTTAACCAGCCTCGACCAACGAAATCTGCAAGTGCCTTGTTAACGGTTTCGCGAGAGGCACCGACTAATTGCGCCAGCTCTTCTTGAGTTAAATCATGGTGGACATAGAGACCTTCAGGGCTCTGCTTACCAAAGCGCTCGCCAAGATCGATTAATGCTTTAGCAACTCGTCCAGGAACATCTGAGAACACTAAATCACCAACGGCCTCATTTGTACGGCGTAAGCGTTGGGCTAAGCGCTCAAGCAAGTTGAGTGCAACTGCTGGGTTAACTGCAAGCCACGGGATTAAATTCTTATGACTGAGGCTTAAAAGTTTTGCATCAGTGACCGCAGTTGCAGTTGATGTGCGAGGGCCCGGATCGAAAAGACTGAGCTCGCCGAACATATCGCCAGGACCAAGGATTGATAAGAGATTTTCGCGACCATCGCCACTGGAAGTGCCAAGTTTTAACTTTCCTTCGAGGATGACATATAGATGATCCCCATCATCACCCTCAGCAAATAGCACACTTCCCTTTGCGATCTTGACTGAATCCATTGATGCGCGCAGTGAAGCGGCAGCGACATCGTCGAGGGCTGTAAATAGTGGGGCTTTGCGGAATACATCTTCATCTGGAGTCACAAGGAGTACTTTACTCTTATGTCCGCCGATAAAGAAAATCGAAATCAAGCGCGGGCTATGTATCGCATTCTCACCAAGACCTATCCAGATATACGCTGTGAATTAGATTTTCAGAACCCCCTACAGTTAATTATCGCCACAGTTCTTAGCGCTCAATGCACAGATAAAAGGGTTAACACCGTTACACCTGCACTATTTAAGAAGTATCAGAGCGTTAAGGCCTTTGCCAAGGCTGACTTGCACGATATCGAGAAACTTGTATTTCAGACTGGTTTCTACCGTGCTAAAGCCCGTCATATTAAAGGGCTTACGACAAAGATACTGAGTGACTTTGAAGGTGAAGTTCCAAATACATTAGAAAAGTTAATAACACTTCCAGGTGTTGGAAGAAAGACTGCGAATGTTGTTCTAGGGCATGCATTTGATATCCCAGGAATAACAGTTGATACCCATTTCGGTCGACTTTCCCGCCGATTTGGTTGGACTAGCGAAAAAGATCCAGTAAAAGTCGAACACATTGTTGGGCAGTTAATACCGCAGGCAGAGTGGACTAATTTGTCACAACGCATAATCTGGCACGGACGAAGAATCTGTCATTCGCGCAAACCTGCGTGTGGAGTATGTCCACTTGCAAAGATCTGTCCTAGTGTTGGGATTGGCGAAATGGATATTGAAAAAGCTAAACTTCTCGTAAAGACAGATAAGGATTTTCGTTGAAAAAAAGCGCACTTGCACTTTCACTAGTGTTACTCACTAGTTGTGCTGCACCTGTGCAAGAAATCGCCGGTGAAGTTGTTTCATGCGCATCACTGCGTACCACAAGTATTTCTAATCCAATCGAACTGGGCTGTCTTGATGGCTCAAAAGGTGCGGCGATTAATGCTTTGCGTGGACCGATGATTATTAATGTGTGGGGCTCATGGTGTACTTCATGTAAAGCTGAGATGCCGTATTTCCGTTCTTTCTATAAGAAGGCACAGGGCAAAGTTGAGCTCATCGGTATTGATGTTGAAGAGGCTTCGATTAAAGATGGTCAGGATTTTGTTACAACACATGGCATGACATGGCCAAATCTCTATGATGGTGATGGCAGATCCCGCGAATACTTTGGGATGGGAGTACCCGTAACGTGGTTTATTGCCGCTGATGGAACCGTGGCATACAAGAAAATTGGTGAGATAAAGAACGAAATCGAGCTTATTACGCTGACCAGTAAGTATTTAGGCGTAAAACTCTAATCCTCATCCTTTGCACTCTTTAGACCTTGAGATATTAGCGCCATCACGTTTGGATCTGCCAAAGTTGTGGCATCACCCACTGTGCGATTTTCAGCAACATCTTTTAAGAGTCGGCGCATAATTTTGCCACTGCGAGTCTTAGGCAGCTCATTAACTATCAGGACCTGACGGGGCTTTGCGATAGGACCTATCTGCTTTGCTACATGGTTTCGGAGTTCGGTTAATAAGAGATCACCATCGGCATGGGCAATACCTGTTCTCAAAATAACAAATGCGACGATTCCTTGTCCGGTCATTGCATCGGCGGCGCCAACAACGGCAGCTTCTGCAACTGCTTCATGTGAGACAAGCGAGGATTCAACTTCAGTCGTTGAAATACGGTGACCGGAAACATTCATAACATCATCAACCCGGCCAAGTAACCAGATTGCACCCTCATCATCTAGCTTTGCGCCATCTCCCGCAAAATAGATTCCATCAAAGCGCGACCAGTACGTCTCTTTGTATCTGGCATCTTCGCCCCAAATACCACGCAACATAGATGGCCATGGCTTATCTAAGATTAAAAACCCACCGTGCCCATTTCCAACTGGAACTGCGCTTTCGTTGACAACTTGTGCACTAATTCCCGGAATAGTTCTCATCGCAGATCCTGGTTTCGTTGCAGTGATACCAGGTAGTGGAGAAATCATGATCGCACCAGTTTCGGTCTGCCACCATGTATCAACAATTGGGCAGCGATTACCGCCGATTATTTCGCGGTACCACATCCATGCTTCAGGATTAATAGGTTCACCGACAGATCCAAGAAGGCGAAGTGATTCTAAATTATGGGCACGTGGGAACTCATCGCCCCACTTCATCCATGTGCGGATAAGCGTTGGTGCCGTATATAAAATTGTGACACCGTACTTTGCAATAATTTCAAAAATACGCCCCTTATGCGGAGTATCAGGGGTTCCTTCATACATCACCTGTGTAGCACCGTTAATGAGTGGGCCATAGACAACATAACTATGACCTGTAACCCAACCGACATCGGCGGTGCACCAATAGATATCACTCTCGGCTTTAATGTCGAAGACAACCTTGTGGGTATAGGCGACCTGAGTTAAGTAGCCGCCTGTTGTGTGAAAAATACCCTTGGGCTTGGCCGTCGTTCCTGAGGTGTAGAGAATGAATAAGGGGTGCTCAGAGTCAAAGCTCTCGGCAGCGTGCTCTGATGACTGGCGATCAACGATGTCGTGCCACCAAATGTCACGATCGCTCCAGGCGGTTTCCTGTTTAGTACGAGCAACAACTAATACTTTCTCCACATTGTGTGCGCCTTTGAGGGCTTCATCTACAGCTGGTTTTAATGCAAAGGGAGCGCCTTTTCTAAATCCACCATCGGCGGTAATAACTAATTTTGCATCGGCATCTTGGATACGCGATAAGAGTGCATCTGCTGAAAATCCACCAAAGACAACGGAGTGCGGTGCTCCAATACGAGCACATGCCAACATGGCGATTGCCGCCTCTGGAATCATAGGCATATAAATGGCGACACGATCACCTGCTGTAATTCCAATTTCAATTAAAGCATTAGCAGTTTTTTTGACTTCGATTAATAGCTGCGCATATGTAATAGTGCGTGTGTCTCCGGGCTCACCTTCAAAATAAAATGCAACACGATTACCACGACCCTGTGCAACATGGCGATCAAGTGCGTTGACGGATGCATTTAACTTTCCACCGATAAACCATTTGGCGTAAGGGGGTTGCCAATCCAGCACTGAGTCCCATTTTTTTGACCACTCAAGATCACTTGCTTGAAGCTCCCAGAAAGCCAAACGATCTTTTTCGGCGCGTTCATAAATCTCTAACTGCGCATTTGCCTTAGCCGCGAAATCGGCGCTGGGTGGAAAGCGTCGATCCTCCTGAAGCAGGTTTTCAAGTGATTCGTGATTCTGGCTCATAACCGATGAGATTACCTGCTCGTGATTGTTATCAACAAGGGTAAATGAGGTGGAGTTTGAAGCAAGGGTTAAGGCCAATGATTCGCCACAGAAAGGAGTACAGATGCTGACATCATTTATCCTCATGTTTTTAAAACTACTAAGTAGCCCAGTGTTAGTGGCGGCCTTGGCCAAGTTCTTAGCTAACGCCCTCAAGAGCCTGAGTTAGCCGCTTAAGGAAAAGCCCCTGAATCGGTTTTCGGGGGCTTTTTCGCGCCGCTTTTGTGGGAAGTGGCTCTTAAGTGAGAGGATTGGCCGTAAGCCTCTAGATGGTCCAAAGATGCGCTCTACTAGAGTTTTACACCAGAGCGAGTAGGAGCCACAGTGCCAATTGCAACTCCCGAAATTTATGTAGAGATGCTGGATCGCGCCAAGAAAGGCGCCTTCGCATATCCAGCGATTAACGTTTCATCATCGCAAACCATCACAGCAGCTCTTCGTGGTTTCGCCGAAGCCGAGTCAGATGGAATTATTCAGTTTTCATGGGGCGGGGCCGAATACGCATCAGGCTCAACAGTCAAGAAGATGATCGATGGCGCAGTTGCATTGGCCGAATATGCCCACATCGTTGCTAAAAACTATAACGTCAATATTGGAATACATACCGATCACTGTCCAGTAGAAAAGTTAGATGGCTTCATGCGCCCACTCTTAGAGATTGGCGCCCAGCGCCTTGCATCAGGTAAAGCCCCACTATTTAACTCGCACATGTGGGATGGCTCAGCAGTTTCAATGGTTGAAAATATGAAGATATCTAAAGAGATGTTAACTATGTCAATCGCTGCTCGAACTATTCTTGAGATTGAAATTGGCGTAGTTGGCGGAGAAGAAGATGGCGTTGAGGCAAAACATGATGCCAAACTCTATTCAACTCCAGAGGATGCGTTGATGGTTCTGGAAACCCTTGGAAGCGATGAGTTTTATATGGTCGCTGCGACATTTGGAAATGTCCATGGAGTCTATAAGCCAGGCAACGTGGTTTTACAGCCAAAGATTCTGGCGACATTACAAGAGGCCGTTTCGAAAAAACTTGGCCTCACCGCAGGAAGTAAGCCTTTGAACCTAGTATTCCACGGTGGTTCAGGCTCTCTTCTTTCAGAGATTCGTGAATCATTAGATTACGGTGTTATTAAGATGAATATCGACACTGATACCCAGTACGCATTTACCCGTCCAGTTGCAGATCATATGCTTAAAAACTATGACGGTGTACTGCGCATTGATGGAGAAGTTGGAAATAAGAAAATCTATGATCCTCGTGCATGGGGTAAGGCTGCTGAGGCGGGAATGGCGGCACGAGTTGTTCGTGGCTGTGAAGATCTTCGTTCGACCGGCACTTCATCACTCAACTAATTTCTAACTAATCGGAAAGGCTTTACCAATGCCTGCACTTGTTTTGCTTGGCGCCCAATGGGGCGATGAAGGCAAGGGTAAAGCTACCGATTTACTCGGTGATCGCGTTGACTATGTCGTTCGCTACCAAGGTGGTAACAACGCCGGGCACACTGTTGTCATTGGTGATCAAAAGTATGCACTTCACTTATTACCATCTGGAATTCTCTCCCCCAATGTCATTCCAGTAATTGGAAATGGAGTAGTAATCGATCCAGGTGTTTTGCTCGAGGAGATAAAGGGCTTAACAGAGCGCGGAATAGATTGCAGTAAGTTAGTAATCTCAACAAACGCGCATTTAATTACTCCCTATCACCGAACAATCGACAAGGTTTCAGAGCGCTTCTTAGGTAAATCTAAAATCGGCACTACAGGTCGTGGAATCGGGCCGGCCTATGCCGACAAGATCAACCGCATAGGAATCCGTGTTCAGGATTTGTTCGACCCATCAATTCTGCGTCAAAAAATTGAAAGCGCATTACGTGATAAAAACCAGGTATTAATCAAGGTTTTCAACCGTAAAAACATCGAAGTTGAAGAGGTATTGAATGAGTATTTGGCATATGCCGAAATTCTGCGCCCATACGTTGCAGATACAGTTTTGCTTCTTGATCAAGCTTTAAAGGCTGGCAAGCGCGTACTGCTTGAAGGATCGCAAGGCACTCTGCTCGATGTTGATCATGGTACATATCCATTTGTGACTTCTAGTAATCCAACTGCAGGCGGTGCATGTACCGGTAGTGGTATTGGACCAACCAAGATCACTAAAGTTATTGGAATCGTTAAGGCATATACGACGCGCGTTGGTAGCGGACCCTTCCCAACAGAACTCTTTGATGCAGATGGTGAAGCGCTCCAGCGTATCGGCGGAGAAGTTGGCGTGACCACAGGCCGGGCACGTCGTTGTGGATGGTATGACGCACCTATCGCACGTTATGCGGTGCGTGTTAATGGTTTAACAGATTTCTTCTTAACAAAGTTAGATGTCTTAACTGGCTGGGAAAAGATTCCAGTATGTGTTGCATATGAAATCGATGGTAAGCGAGTTGAAGAACTTCCAGCTTCACAGAGCGATTTCCACCACGCCAAGCCCATTTATGAATACCTGCAGGGTTGGAGTGAGGATATTACGAAGGCGCGAAAGCTCAGCGATCTTCCAAAAGCTGCGCAAGAGTATGTTGCCTTTTTGGAAAAGATCTCAGGGGCACCAATAAGTGCGATTGGTGTGGGCCCGGGTCGCGATGAAACAATCGTCGTAACGGATTTCATCTAACAATGAAAATCCTCCTAGTCGGAAGTGGCGGTCGTGAACACGCCCTTGGACTAGGTCTACATGCAGACCCTGCATGTACATCACTTCATGTTGCACCAGGCAATCCAGGAATTGCCGAGTTTGCACAGTGCCACGCGATCGATATAACGAGTAACGCACAAATCGTTGCCCTGGCACAGGAAATCGGTGCAGATTTAGTTGTCATTGGCCCTGAAGTTCCATTGGTTAATGGAGTTGCAGATGATTTGCGCAGATTAAAGATTGCAGTATTTGGGCCATCAAAGGCAGCGGCGCAGTTAGAGGGGTCAAAGACATTTGCTAAAGAGGTTATGTCTGATGCCGGTGTTCCAACTGCACATAGCTTTACGTGCACAACCAAAGCTGAGATTGAAAAAGCACTCGATACTTTCGGTGCACCATATGTTGTTAAAGATGATGGTTTAGCTGGTGGAAAAGGTGTAGTAGTTACACATAATCGCCAAGAGGCGTTAGATCACGCACTTGCTTGCAAGCGAGTTGTCATTGAAGAGTTTTTAAATGGACCTGAAGTCTCTCTCTTTGGTATCAGTGATGGAGTCTCAATCCTTGCGATGCAACCTGCACAGGATTTCAAACGTGCACGCGATAACGATGAAGGACCTAACACCGGAGGTATGGGTGCTTACTCTCCACTTCCGTGGGCACCATCAGATATTATTGATGATACATACACACAAGTTCTCGCACCGATGATCGCTGAAATGAGTGCGAGGGGTACACCGTTTGTTGGATTACTGTATGCAGGCTTAGCCCTTACCGATCACGGCACTCGCGTTATCGAATTCAATGTTCGCTTTGGTGATCCTGAAACACAGGTTTTGATTCCATTACTTAAGACTCCACTGGCGACGCTTTTGTATAAAGCTGCCACGGTAGGTCTTGCCGATACGGTTTTAGAGTGGCGAGATGAATCGGCGGTAACCGTTGTATTAGCTGCAAAGGGATATCCAACTGCGCCGCAAAATGGCGGACATATTTCAGAGTTTCCAAAGATTGAAAATGTACAGATCTTTCAAGCAGGTACCTCTGAAAATGGCCAAGGCCTGGTTGCAACAGGCGGTCGAGTCCTCGCCGTGACAGGGGTCGGTGCCGATTTAACCGAGGCCAGAGATCGCGCCTATCGTGCGATCAGCCAGATTTCACTGCCAGGCTCCTTCTATCGCAGCGACATTGCACTTAACGCCTCAGTGGCAGAGAAGGGTAATTAAATGGCCGATAATTCATCAGTGAGCCTCATAGCCGATAGGTATGCATCTGTTGCGATTCGCGAAATTTTTGCGCCAGAGGCCAAGATAGTTGCAGAGCGCAGACTATGGATCGCGGTAATGCGGGCGCAGTCGGCACTCGGTCATGAAATTTCTCCCGATGTAATTACAGCCTACGAGAGCGTAATTACGCGAGTGGATCTAGCATCGATTGATGCCCGTGAAAAACAGACACGTCATGATGTTAAAGCACGTATCGAAGAGTTCAATGCCCTAGCGGGTCACGAAGCTATACACGCCGGTATGACAAGCCGTGACGTAACTGAAAACATTGAAGCACTACAGATTCGCAATGGGTTAGAGATTGTTCATGACAAGGTGGTAACACTGCTCGCACGACTTGCCGAACGAGCAACCCAGTATGCCGACCAACCAATCGCAGGACGATCCCATAATGCACCTGCACAAATTACAACTCTTGGTAAACGCTTTGCATCAACGGCCGAAGAGCTCCTCTTTGCATATGAACGTTTAAGCGCATTACTGGCCCGCTTTCCAATGCGCGGCATTAAAGGCCCAGTTGGTACGGCTCAGGATTCAATTGATTTGCTTGGCTCATCTGATGCACATGCACACCTTGAAAGCGAGATCGCTAAAGAGTTAGGTTTTACTAATGTTCTAGATTCAACTGGACAGATCTATCCACGCTCATTTGATTACGATGTTGTTACAACACTTGTACAAATTGCAGCGGCGCCATCATCACTAGCAACATCGATTCGCTTAATGGCCGGTGCAGAGTTAGTAACTGAGGGCTTTAAAGCTGGCCAAGTTGGTAGTAGCGCGATGCCGCACAAGATGAATACCCGTTCATGCGAGCGCGTCAATGGTTTAGCTGTAGTTCTACGCGGGTATGCATCGATGGTCAGCGAGCTCGCTGGCGATCAATGGAACGAAGGCGATGTTTCATGCAGCGTTGTTAGACGTGTTGCACTGCCAGATGCTTTTTACGCTATCGATGGTCTACTTGAGACGATATTGACTGTTCTCGATGAGTTTGGGGCATTTCCTGCAGTAATTGCAGCCGAGCTAGAGCGTTATCTACCCTTTCTAGCAACTACAAAGATTTTGATGGCGGCAATAAAGGCTGGTGTCGGTCGGGAGGCTGCTCACGAAGTAATTAAGGAGCATGCAGTTAAGGCGGCATTGGCTATGCGCGAGGGCAAAGGTAACTCTCTACTTAATGATTTAGCTAACGATGTGCGCCTACCCTTAGATCGCGGCGCGCTAGATTTATTAATTAGCACACCACTTGAATTTACTGGCGATGCTCGCCAACAAGTTGCTCGAGTTGTTAATCGCATCGGTGCGATTACATCCGTGCACCCTGCAGCAGTGCAGTACAAGCCCGGCTCTATTCGGTGAGCGGCTTTGGCCTAGCTGGCCCACCGCCAGTGCCTGCGATACCTGGGTGGAGACATGTGCGCACCGGAAAAGTCCGTGATTTATATAGCAACGATAGTAATGAGATTTTATTGGTCGCATCTGATCGTGTATCTGCCTATGACTGGGTAATGCCAACAACGATTCCAGACAAAGGTGCAGTTCTTACACAACTCTCACTTTTCTGGTTTGAACTCCTAGCAGATATTGTTCCAAACCATATTATCTCTACAGATGTTCCAGATATAGTTGCCGATCGGGCGATAATTGTTCAGCCACTAGAAATGTTTGCAATCGAATGTGTAGCCCGTGGATATTTAACTGGTAGCGGCTGGAGTGAGTATCAAAATAGCGGCGCAGTTTGCGGGCAGCCTTTACCTGCTGGAATACTTGATGGCTCAAAGCTACCCACAACAATATTCACACCAGCGACTAAGGCAGAGATTGGCGATCACGATATCAATATAGATTTCGAAACTGCCGCAAAGATTATTGGCGCAGGTGATGCTCAAGAATTAAAGGAGTTAACTATTACGTTGTATGAGACTGCCGCCGATTTTGCGAGTAGCCGAGGAATTATTCTTGCCGATACTAAGTTTGAATTTGGCCGCAGCGCCTCTGGAGAGATCCTCTTAGGTGATGAGGCTCTAACCCCTGATTCATCTAGGTTTTGGGAGCTATCGACCTGGGCACCCGGGGGAGCACAGGCATCCTACGATAAGCAGTTTTTACGTGATTACCTCGTTTCAAGTGGATGGGATAGAAATAGCCCTCCACCTGAACTACCGGCAGAGATCGTAGAGAAGACAGCGCGTCGATATAGAGAGGCGTTTTTTCATTTAACTGGCAGCGTTTTCTAAACAAGGGAGAATACGACAATGGCAACAATCGTGGTTGATGTGATGTTAAAGCCAGAGATTCTCGACCCACAAGGAAATGCCGTTGCATCTGCCCTACCACGCCTTGGATTTACCTTCGCGACATCGGTGCGTCAAGGAAAGCGTTTTGAAATTGTGGTTGATGGTGAGCCAACGGCTGCGCAGTTAGCTGAAGTAGAAAAAGTGGCAGAGGTACTGTTATCTAATCCAGTTATTGAAACTTATAGTGTAAGAGTCGAGAAGTAATGCGCGTTGGAGTCATAACTTTTCCTGGAACATTAGATGATCGCGATGCCGCAAGAGCAGTAAACGTCGGTGGTGCTACTGCCGTTGCTCTATGGCATGGCGACGCGGATCTTAAAAACGTAGATGCCGTTATCTTGCCTGGCGGCTTTTCATATGGAGATTATTTGCGGTGTGGAGCCATCTCTCGCTTTGCCCCTGTAATGAAATTAGTTATTGAGGCTGCAGGTAAAGGTATGCCGGTTCTTGGAATCTGTAATGGCTTTCAAGTTCTCTGTGAATCACATCTATTGCCTGGGGCTCTAACACGTAACTCTGACCTGCATTTTTTATGTCGCGATCAAGAGATTGAGATAGTTAATAACACTACTTCTTGGACGTCATCGTTTGCTGCTGGAGAAAAGATAACAATTCCACTTAAGAATGGCGAAGGCTCTTTTCAATGTGATGATAAAACACTCGCCCTTTTAGAAGATAATGGTCGCGTAATTGCTCGATACGTTGGTGAAAATCCCAACGGCTCCCGCAATTTAATCGCTGGGATAACAAATGAGCGTGGAAATGTAGTTGGCCTTATGCCCCACCCAGAGCACGCTATTGATCCACTTACTGGGCCAACGGCTCAAGGCCTTGGATTCTTCACATCGATTTTAAATGCGATGGTCAAGTAATGTCATTAGATACCGTAGCAATTGCACAGGTGACCCCAGATAATAAACAACCATTTGCCGAGCTTGGATTAAAAGCCGATGAGTATGAACGTATCAAAGAGATCTTGGGTCGGCGTCCCACATCATCTGAGTTAGCTATGTATTCGGTGATGTGGTCAGAGCACTGTTCCTATAAATCCTCTAAAGTGCATTTGAAACTCTTTGGAGAAAAAGCACCGAAATCCGATGCCCTCTTAGTCGGAATCGGTGAGAACGCTGGTGTTGTAGATGTCGGGCAGGGATATGCAGTTACTTTCAAGATTGAATCACATAATCACCCATCTTTCGTTGAACCATATCAAGGAGCAGCAACTGGTATCGGTGGAATCGTTCGCGATATTTTAACGATGGGTGCCAGACCAATTGCAGTCATGGATCCACTTCGCTTTGGTCCAGCTGATGCACCGGATACACGACGAGTATTGCCCGGGATAGTTGCCGGTATAGGTGGTTATGGAAACTGTTTAGGTCTACCAAATATCGGTGGCGAGGTTGTTTTTGATGAGACATATGCAGGCAATCCCTTAGTAAATGCTCTCTGTATTGGCGTAATGAAACATAGCGATATTAAGTTGGCAAAGGCGGCAGGAGCTGGCAACCTAGTTGTCCTCTTCGGTGCTAAAACAGGTGGCGATGGTATTGGTGGAGTATCAGTACTGGCCTCTGAAACATTCGGTGCTGGAGGATCTACTAAACGTCCGAGTGTGCAAGTCGGTGATCCATTCGTAGAAAAGATTCTCATCGAGTGTTCACTTGAAATCTTTGCAGAAGATTTAGTTGTTGGCATCCAAGATCTTGGTGGAGCTGGCTTATCGTGTGCAACCAGCGAGCTGGCCTCGGGTGGTTCAGGGGGTATGAAAGTAGCCCTGGATAAGGTTCCGCTGCGCGATCCATCACTTTCTCCTGAAGAGATTTTGATGTCAGAGTCACAAGAGCGTATGTGCGCAATAGTTGAACCCCACAAGCTTCCACGCTTTTTAGAGATCTGCAAAAAGTGGGATGTCACAGTCACAGCCATTGGCGAAGTCACCGATGGCGATCGCTTAGAGATTACGTGGAATGGTGAAGTAATCGTTAATGTTCCACCGCGCACCGTGGCTCATGAAGGTCCGGTCTATAACCGTCCAATGGCACAACCCTCATATATTGATGAAGTAAATTCACAAAAAGTAAATGTGCCTATCCCAACAACCTCCAGCGAGATTAAAGCCGCTGTGTTGAAACTAGCTGGCGCCCCCAATCTGGCAGATAAATCTTGGGTGACTTCACAGTATGACAAGTACGTGCAGGGAAATACGATTCAATCTCAGCCCGATGATTCTGGAATGGTACGCATCGATGAGATAACACATCTTGGTGTTGCAATCTCTACCGATGCTAATGCAAACTGGTCGTACTTAAATCCCTATCAAGGTGCCAAGTTAGCATTGGCTGAGGCGGCACGAAATATTGCAACGGCGGGTGCGCGCCCATTAGCTGTCACTAACTGTCTTAACTTTGGTTCACCGGAGGATCCTGGTGTGATGTGGCAGTTCGCTGAATCAGTGCGTGGTTTAGCTGATGGATGCTTAGAGATGGGTCTTCCAGTTACTGGTGGCAACGTCTCTTTCTATAATCAAACTGGCGCCGTTGCTATCTTGCCAACTCCAGTAATCGGAGTGTTAGGTGTCATTCAAGATGTTCGTACTCGTACACCGATGAGCTTTAATGTGGCAGGATTAGATCTCTATCTACTTGGAGATACATACGAAGATTTAGCGGGTAGTGAGTGGGCCTTCTTGCATGGAGAGCGCGTTGGTCAATCTCCGACCGCTGATTTAGCCCGTGAAATGCGCCTTATTGAGCTACTTCTGGCAGGACATGAGGCCAAGCTCTTTATCGCCGCGCACGATTTAAGTCATGGTGGATTATCAGCTGGATTAACTGAGATGGTTCTGCGTCACTCAGTTGGAGCCGATATCACATTGGAAAATGTAGGAGTTGCACTCCTGAGTGAGTCACCAGGGCGAGTGGTCGTAGCGGTAGATCAGAGTAAGAGTGATGCATTAAGTGCACTCTCAAAAAACTTTGCAATCACGCTAGCTAAGATGGGTAAAACAGGCGGAGATTCCTTAACGATTAATGGTTGCGTAATTAAGTTAGATGAGCTTCGAACCGCACATACATCTACTTTTCCAGAGTTATTCGGTTGATGTTTATGAGAGATCAACAGATTCTAGAAGATGTTAAGCAGACGTTAGAGCTATTGACAACTAAGGCACCGGGGCGTGCGATTGAAGTCCGTGTTCCACCGTATGCCGCCGTGCAGTGTGGTGATGGCCCAACACATACACGCGGTACTCCCGCAAATGTTATTGAGATGGATGCACACACCTGGTTAGCCCTAGCTAACGGTGAGGTCTCCTGGGCCGATGCGCTCCATAGCGGCGCGATACGTGCTTCAGGCGTACGTGCAGATTTAAGTCAGTACCTACCGCTTAGGATTACTGCATGAGCCGGCGCCCCGATGGACTGTTAAATCACAACATCTTGGATGCCGATAAAGGCCCACAGGATGCCTGTGGAGTATTTGGAGTATGGGCACCGGGCGAAGAAGTTGCAAAGCTCGCCTTTTATGGTCTGTATGCACTCCAACACCGTGGTCAAGAGTCTGCCGGAATTGCAACAAGTGATGGCAAGCGGATCCTTGTCTATAAAGATATGGGTCTTGTCTCGCAAGTATTTACAGAAAGTGATCTTGCAACTCTGCCCGGTGATTTAGCTATCGGCCACTGCCGCTACAGCACAACGGGTTCGAGCACCTGGGTTAATGCACAGCCGACTCTTCGTCCAACTAAGTACGGAACACTGGCTTTAGCCCATAACGGCAATCTGACTAACACTGGAGAACTCGCTGAACTTGTTCAAAAGCTAGAGCCAACTAATGGCCGCGAACGCGGAGCAACTACTGATACTGAAATCATGACCGCGCTTATATCTTTGCAAAATGAAAAGAATGTTGAGGCAAGTGCCATAAGCGTTCTGCCTCAGCTAGAGGGTGCCTTTTCCTTAGTCTTTATGGATGAGCAGACTTTGTATGCAGCGCGCGATCGTCATGGTGTGCGCCCGTTAGTTCTCGGAAAGTTAGAGACAGGTTGGGTAGTTGCTTCAGAGAGTGCGGCGCTAGATATTGTCGGTGCGGCATTTGTGCGCGAAATTGAGCCTGGAGAGTTTATCGCCATCGATGAAAACGGTGTACGTTCACAACGGTGGGCAGTTGCCGAACCTAAGGGCTGCTTATTTGAATATGTATATCTTGCCCGTCCAGATACTTTAATCGCTGGTCAAGGCATTCATGCAACCCGTGTTGCCATTGGAGTTCGCTTAGCGCAAGAGGCTCCCGTTGAAGCAGATTTAGTGATACCTGTACCAGAGTCTGGCACGCCAGCGGCGATTGGATATGCCAAAGGATCGGGTATTCCATTTGGAATAGGTTTAGTTAAAAACTCTTATGTCGGTCGTACATTTATTCAGCCATCGCAGACAATTCGTCAACTAGGTATCCGCTTAAAACTCAATCCCCTTAGAGAGATTATCGAGGGCAAGCGCATCGTTGTCGTAGATGATTCAATCGTGCGCGGCAACACTCAACGCGCAATTGTGCGCATGTTACGTGAGGCCGGTGCGCGTGAGATCCATGTTCGCATATCCTCACCACCAGTTAAGTGGCCATGTTTCTACGGAATCGACTTTGCAACACGGGCCGAGCTCATCGCTAGCGGACTTGAAGTCGAAGAGATTCGCCGCTCAATTGGCGCTGATTCACTTGGCTATGTCTCACTTGAAGGCCTTATCGAATCCACGCAGATAGAGGATAAAAAGCTCTGTTCTGCCTGCTTCACAGGCGTTTATCCAATCCGCATTCCCGCCGATATGTCTGAGGGCAAGATGCGCCTTGAGATCACGGAAGTTCATGGTCATTAAATGAGTACCTATAAAGATGCTGGCGTTGATATCGATGCAGGAGATCGCGCGGTAGAGCTCATGAAGGCATCAATTGCCAAGGCATCTAGGCCAGAGGCGATGGGCGGTATCGGTGGCTTCGCCGGGTTATTTGATGCAAGTGCACTTAAAAATATGAAGCGCCCACTTCTTGCAACATCGACCGATGGTGTTGGCACCAAGACTGAGATCGCGCGCGCAATGGGTAAGTACGACACCATTGGTGAAGATTTAGTTGCAATGGTCGTCGATGATTTAGTTGTTTGTGGCGCTGAGCCATTATTTATGACTGATTACATCGCTGTTGGAAAAGTAATCCCAGAGCGGATCGCCCAAATCGTTGCAGGAATCGCACGTGGATGTGAAAAAGCAAACACTGCACTCATCGGTGGTGAAACTGCCGAACATCCAGGTTTATTAGATGAAGATGAGTTTGATATCGCAGGGGCTGCAACGGGAGCCGTTGATTTTGACAAACAACTTGGTGCGCATTTAGTTAAAGCAGGCGATGTGATAATTGCTATGCCATCGAGTGGTTTTCATGCAAATGGTTTTTCATTAGTACGACATATTATTAAGACGCAGAAACTTAGCCTTGATGCCCATGTGAGCGAATACGGGAAAACTTCAGGTGAAGTATTTTTAACACCAACAGAGATTTACACCCTTGATTGTTTAGCACTCATTAAATCAATGCCTGGAGCACTTCGAGGTTTTTCCCATATTACAGGTGGTGGTATTGCGCAAAACACTGCGCGTGTTATTCCAGAGAATTTAACTGCCGTTTACGATCGCTCTACCTGGTCGCTGCCCATTGAGATGGAGTACATGGCAAGAATCGGTGGAGTTCCTCAGGCCGATATGGAGCGCACATGGAACGCCGGAATCGGCATGGTCGCCATCGTTGCCGCAGATTCAGCCGACCTAGCTCTAGCCTCATTGGCTGCGCGGGGAATGAAAGCCTGGGCAGCTGGTGTAATTCAGGCTAGAAAAGGACAAGACTCGGCATACTTGACCGGTGTTTATAGAAAGTAATATGACAATAAGGTGAAACAACATGGGTAAGAATTCAAAAGCTAGAGTGGCTAGAGCCCACGAAAAAAAACTGAGCAGTGCACAGTTTTGGCTAATCGCTCTTCCGTTTACTGCCTTAATAATTAAATTTATAGTGATGGCTAATATTCCAGCTGGTGGCTGGCTAGGGGCCGATGGCGAGAATTACTTAGCAGGCGTCGATGGGTTACTAAAAGATGGCTTTTTTTCCGAGGAAGGAAAATTAATTTATTGGCCAGCAGGTTACCCAATCTTCATTTGGCCACTTGCGGCAGTGAGTATTTCTAAGTTTGTCTATTTCCTCGGAGTAATCCAAAGTTCACTTTTTGCATACGCAACTTTTCTCTTTACTCGGGAATTAAAACGAACAAAGATTGCTTCTTTAGCAATTACTACATCTTTTTTGATTTCTTTTAATCCAACTCTTTCGTTAAGCACTCTTACTGTTGGTTACGAAGGTCCAGTTGCTGTTCTACTAATGATTACAGTTGCCTTTCTTATACGAGATTTGCTTTCTCCATCAAGTAAAATCTCAAAAAGGAACATTTTTATTGTTGCTCTTTCTTTATCAGTTTCATCTTTTTTCCAGCCTAGAATGTTGCTATTTGCGGTTGCTTTCATACTTTTCTGGTCCTGCAAGAAATCTGGGAAAAAACTTAGAATGCAATTAGTGGTATTGACTTTGGCTATAGCCATGTTGCTTCCCAGTATTCTTATTTTCCGAAATATAGTTGCAAATAATAAGGCAGCAATTTCAACTAATCTAGGCGTAACAATGCGAATTGGAGCTGGTGACAAGGCTACTGGTGGCTATAGCAACTCTGGTGGATCGGTTCAATGTCTTCCTGAGGTGAAAGGTCAAGAGATATCCGATAATCAAGTAGTAATCTGTGTTTTAAAGTGGTACGTCGAGCATCCGGCTAAAACCAGCAAATTAATGATTAATAAAACCTTTTTTTATTGGTCGCCCTGGTTTGGCCCAATAGCTAATGGAACGATGGCTCGGAATCCATGGCTTAAGACTTCTCCGCTAGTGGAGATTGCAAAGAGTGAAAGCGGGCATAATCTCATTTATGGTGGGATTGGAAAGACAATCTCATGGATGTGGCTCCTTGGAGGCATGGTCCTAATTGGGGCTGGCTTGCTCTGGCTCTGGCTCCATGGTGGAGTTGAGCGAACTCTTTTTTGGTTAGCAGGAATACCTACGATTCTGGGCTGGCTGACTTCACTTGGCACGATTGGGGATCACCGATTTAGAGTCCCTCAGATGGCTTTGAGCTTGTTCCTCCAAGTGGCTGGCATTTATGGCCTCCGAAGGAGATTTAAGTGCTCAGCTTAGGTCCATTTTGAACCCAACAGCCAAGGCGCGCTAACCTACCTCCCTGAGGAATACATACAGGTAAGGAGGTCGCACTATGGGTCGCGGCCGAGCAAAAGCTAAGCAGACAAAAGTTGCGCGGGATTTAAAGTACAACGCCCAGGATATGGATCTCGATCGTTTAACAAAAGAGCTCCATGGTGAAGTCGATACTTCAAATAATAAAGATGATGAAGATCCCTTCGCCGAGGGCAATTACATTCCCCGTTCGTGAGACCAACTCCGTACGTAGCCTCTCTTCGTATCTACGAACCGCTCTCAGCATTTGAGCCTGCCGATCGTTTGCGTTGGCAAGGGATCGCTATTGATGATGAAAGTTATATTTTTGAAGAGACGTTAGCCCTTCGCCGCTTAGTCTTTCCCGAACCACCAGCTGGTCGCCCTGACGGTGTTCATATTCTTGAGGTAGATGGCGAGCGTTATATCTCCCCATGGGCAACTGCGACACGTTGTTGGGCAGCTCTTGATAACTTTAAAGATTCCTTGCCAAGTACGGTTGTTCCTTTCTTTATAACACCAGCAATTGAAGATGTTATAACTGCCGGCGTTGACTTACTCGAAGATAAAGTCCCACACATTCTCAATGAGACGTGGGTTATTCCTCCCCGATGGTTCTTATTATTCCAACCAGATGAACGTCAACGTGGTGAAGATACTCATGGTTTATTTACAACTGCACGAACAACAATTGCTTTGGCAAAGTCACGGGCACAAGCTGCACATGAAACCGTTGTTAGCGCATTCGGTGAGGGCCCAGTAGAGCAAGATCTTGAAAACCTGCTTGCCTGGCTTGAAATGTTTCACCCAAAGTCTTTCGTCGAATTAGATTACGGTGGCCTTGCAACCTATTTAGATAAATCTCTTCGAGATAATGGCGAAGATGGTTTGTTGGCCGATACATCTATTGAAGATGTGTCGCACTCTTTATCGGGCTTAGCTGCCGCCGATGGAATGGTGGCTGGCCAGGGCTATGAGCGGTTAATGTCGCGTTGGCGCAATGTTCAAAGCCTAGAATCGGCAAATTAAGGGTTTTTTGTATTGATTTGTACCGCCCAAATCGCAATACTTCACCACAATACGGAGCAATCTGGACATAAGAGAAGAGGGGGTGGGCCAGTGACAACAGAGCGCGCACCAGCCCCCGAGGTTCTTTTAACCCCCAAAGAGGTCGCACTACGTTTCCATGTAAATCCAAAGACAGTCACCCGTTGGGCCAAGGCGGGCAAACTCACCGCGATCCGCACCCTTGGTGGACATCGCCGCTACCGTGAATCAGAAGTTCTCGAGCGTTTGCGTGACTACAAAGAGGCTGCCAGGGGATGAGTTATTCGCTACTCCAGTACTTAATGCTTGGTTGCACAACGCTTATGTTTGTTGGATTAATTACTCCAGCTATACGTAAATTTGCAATTCTAATAAATGCGATAGACGCACCTATTGCAGCCCACAAAACACATAAAGCGCCAGTGCCTTATTTAGGTGGAATTGCGATATCCATCGGAATAGTTACAGCATCATATGGAGCGGTGATCATCAACAATCCAAGCAAAGAGAATTTAATTCTAGCTTCCAATGTCTTAATTCCGGCAATTCTAATTTCAGCAATGGGACTTATCGATGATTTGCGTGGGCTTGAACCATGGCCGAGATTAATAGTACAGACCTTAACCGCTGCAGTCGTTGCCGTCACCTTAGTGTTGACAGATACTATGGGAGTTGCTTTTGAAAGTTCGTCTCTTAATGTTCTAATTTCCATTTTATGGATTGTAGGAATATGTAATTCTATTAATTTCTTTGATAATCTCGATGGAGGTGCAGCTGGGACCGTTGCAGTTATTACTTTTTTTATTTTCCTGATTGCTTTTGACCGTGGGCAAGTATTAGTAAGTGCTCTTGCAATAGTCACAGCAGGATCAACTACTGGATTTCTCTTCTGGAATCGCTCTCCTGCAAAGATCTATATGGGAGATGCTGGGGCGCTTTTCTTAGGAATTATTGTTTCCGTGCTCACAATTCGTCTTAATCCAGGCATTATTCCTTCATATATGTCTTTGGCTGTGCCTCTCTCACTCATGGCTGTGCCAATATTGGATACGACAGTGGCAGTGATATCCCGATTAAATCGCGGTATTTCACCCTTCACTGGTGGGCGTGACCATTTATCACATCGCCTCATTCGCAAAGGGCTCAACAGAAAGCAGGCAGCCCTTGCATTGTGGGGATTTTCAGCACTCTTCGGGGTGAACGCTTTAACGATTTACCTTCAGCCTAAGAGCTTGGGCGGAATACTTATTATACTTTCTCTCTCAGTATGGGTTTTTCTGTTCATCTGGTTCATGCGGATCCCTTCGGCTGATAAGGAGTAGGATTAAGACATGTCGAATGAAAAAAAACCATCAGATGATGCGAAAGCTAAATTCTTAGAAGCTCTCGAAAAGAAGAAGAATAAAAATAATTTATTGCCCGGTAGCGGAGCATCAGCGGGACCAAAAGCTGGGGGAAGTCAAACACCAGGTGCTCCAGCACCACGTTTTCAACGCAAGTCAGGCCCATCAGGTTCTGCAGGTTAAGTCTCTTATGAATTTCTAATTTAGAGGAAATCGGAACGAAATTGAGAATACCTTCGAAAACTTGAAGAATAATTTAAGACTCTTCGAAAGTGGCTTGGGCCGGGATCGAACCGGCGACCTAACGATTTTCAGTCGTTCGCTCGTACCAACTGAGCTACCAAGCCAAACAAGATTCTAATATCGCACAACTAAACGGCGTACGACACCAAAATCTTTGCGACCCGGACGGGACTTGAACCCGCGACCTCCGCCGTGACAGGGCGGCGCGCTAACCAACTGCGCTACCGGGCCTTGGAGAATCAATAAACATAAGTGGCTCTTATGTCACCTTCAAAGCCTTTATTTCTTTAACTTTGTATTACTGGTACTGCGTGCCCCCAACGGGATTCGAACCCGTGTTACCGCCGTGAAAGGGCGATGTCCTAGGCCCCTAGACGATGGGGACGTTCCAAGGCTTCGCAATCTTACCTGTGTTTGTTCACGCATCCAAACCGCTGTTACGAGCCCTAAATTCTTCTGAATATAGCTCCTCTAGTAGTGGCTAATAGCCCAACGAATCGTGACTGAAACAGAGACCTGTTGTTCTCCCAGGTCTATAACAGTTGAATCAGAACTTGATTTAGCCGTAGTTGCATAGATTGGATATGAAGGAGTTGTTACTGCTTCATGAAGGTAGATGACTCGGCCTAGTTTGACACCAAGCAGTTTTGCATAAGAGGTAGCTTTAGATTTGGCTCGATTCACAGCATTTGCACGGGCAAGCTCAGTTGCTTTGTTATCATCTAAAATAATCGGGCTCACCTCATTAACCTGCAAATTATTGCCACCGGCTTCAACGATCGTATCTACCAGTAAACCGGCGGTTAATGGAGCACGGACTGTAATCCTAAAGGATTGTGATGCTCGGTAGCCAGTAAGAATTGGCGCACTAGAAGTTGGATATGAATACTCGGGATAAATAGTTAATGATTGAGTTGCAATATCTTTGGCAGCAACTGCATTTAAAGCTAGGACTTTTCGGATAGCTGATGCAGTGGATGATGTAGCCGCAAGTGCTTCCTTACTAGTGGAGAAAAGAGAGGAAACTATTGCAGTAATTCTTACAGCATCAGGGACAATTGTTGTTGTGCCAGTGGCGCTTATAGTGATGTATCGATTATCCGCAGCAGTTGCGGGTATAGCAAAGGCAAACCCTGAAAGAAGAGTTAGCATAATTACTAATTCTGCAATCGTGCGATAGCGCTTTCTATTCATGTATCTATTATGGCTGATTTGCTGTGAATAGGGTTAACGTTTAACCTCAAGCATCTGTGTATATATTGCGGAATGGGCATCGATCATCCCTGAAAGTGAAAATACAGCCTCTGCATGACATCTGCCCGCATCTCCTAATCGGTGCCACTCTTTTTCGTCATTTAAAAGCATCATAACCTCTTGAACAAAGGCTTCTGTGTGAGGAGATGTAAGAATGCCAGTTTTTCCGTCAATTACGATATCTCTGACCGATCCGACATTTGTCGAGACAATTGGCAGTCCAACCATTGCGGCCTGAATTAAAGTCAGTGGGATACCTTCATTGTCACTGCACAATATAGCTACGTCTGATGCACTCAAAATTAAATCCACGTCATTGCGCCAACCTAGGAATTTTAAAGGTAACAATTCTTTCCTAGAGATTTCTTGCGTCGAAGCGAAAAGCCCCCCCTCGCCAGCAATTAATATTTCAGCATTTGATTTTCTAGCTTTTAATTCTCTACCAAGTGCAATGAGACGATCGGGTCGTTTTATTCCTGTCAATCTTCCAACAAAGACTAAGTAAGTTTTATCTTGCTCTAGACCAAGTAACTCTCGAGCTTTTAATCTGGGGGTGCACACAGGGAAAGGCAACCCAGGAAGCGAGACTTTGAATTTATCTTCAGTTCCAATTCTAACTTTGAGTAAATCTTCTCTAACTTGATTTCCAACCGCTAGTAATAAATGAGTCCATTGTGCTAATAGCCGTTCAGTAATAATCACTAACTTTGTTTTATGGGTATTGAAGTATCCATTCAGTAAGTGACCGTGGAATGTATGAATGCGGAGTGCTCTTGGATATGCGATTAGCCCTGCGATACGCCCAAGGACCCCCGCCTTAGCTGTGTGAGTGTGAATAATATTTGGCTTGAATTTTCTAATAAGCCTCAACAACAAAAGAAATGACTTCAAATCTTGTAAGGGCGAAATTGATCGACCGAGCCCGTTAATTTTTTGGGCTTTAATGTCTGTAGCAACTTGATCTAAATAATCAGCTTCGCCGGCGGCACAAAACCCAGTTAGTAGCCTTTGATCAAATACCTGCTTATCAATTCCCCGCATCAAATCAGCCACAATTACAGCTGGCCCACCAACATTCATGCGGGCGATAATCTGCATAACTCTGATGGGCTGGCTCATGTGGTTATCTTCCCTCAAAAAGGCTGGATAATTAAACTCATGGACCTCGGGCAATTCGTATCTAAGTTCACCACTGAAGCTTTGGTGAATGCAGCACATGCGTTGAAATCGGGATCCCTTGTCGTATTTCCGACTGAAACTGTTTATGGTCTAGGGGCCAATGCAAGCGATGCGAAAGCCGTAGAGCGGATTTATGAAGTTAAAGGTCGTCCAACGGACCACCCCTTAATTGTCCATATAGGCAGCATGCAGGAAATTGATGACTGGGTAATGAATATCCCTGACTTCGCTATTTCACTTGCCAGAGTTTTTTGGCCAGGCCCTATGACGCTTATTTTAAATCGCTCGTTACTTGCCCAAGATTTTATTACCGGCGGACAAGACACGGTTGGTATTCGAGTCCCCAATCATCCAATCGCGTTAGCTCTTCTCGATGAGTTCCAAAAGTTAGGCGGGAAGGGCATTGCCGCCCCAAGCGCAAATCGTTTTGGTCACGTATCTCCTACGACTGCCAATGCTGTCAATACCGAATTAGCAAAATTTTTGACATCAAGAGACTTAATACTTGATGGGGGACCATCACTTGTTGGTATAGAATCAACTATTATCGATTGCACAGGTAGTTTACCTAAAATACTACGCCCAGGTGCAATTACTGAAGATATGATTACAGAAGTTACAAATCTGTCACTAGATATCGGTGTAGGCAAAATTCGAGTTAGCGGTTCACTTGAAAAACATTATTCGCCCAATGCAAGGGTCATACTTGATACTGAACCAAAAGCAGGAGATGGATTTATTGCCTTAGCAAATATCAAAACCCCTCAGGATGTAATTAGATTGGCAGAACCAAGAGATAATGAAGAATTTGCTAGATTGCTTTATTCAGCTCTGAGGACCGCGGACGAGCGCTATCTTTCTAGAGTAATTGTGGAACAACCCTTGGGTGACGGAATTGCGATTGCAATTCGTGACCGATTAATGCGTGCCAGTCGTGGCCAGTAACATGATAAAGTTCGGGTTCGATTGCTGAAATCGCGCTAGTTTCAAGTGGGGCCTATAGCTCAGTCGGTAGAGCAACGGACTTTTAATCCGTTAGGCCTATTTAACGCCTGCGAACAGATCCCAATAAGAACTACGACCAACCCCTATTTCAGGCTCAGATTAGCACCAAACCTCCTGAATCGGGTGTCCAGTTGATACCCGTTGCTACACCCTCCCACCAATAGTTTTTGGTACAGGATTGGTACAGAATTGAACTCAGATATGTTACCGAGCACTCGTAATCCTGCGAGTCGTAATGCAGTTGTTGCACAAATAGGAACCAAAAAAGGGATGATTTGAAAATGAAAAGTCTAATTTTTAGAATATTTAACCTTACAGTTGGAAAAATCATCCGGCTTTTTCAGAGAACGCTTATACCTCGCAGTTCCCCCCAAGGTGTTTTCCATTTAATTAACCAGCAGGCTTTGCAGGATTCCGCCCAGTATGCCCTAGACAATTTTTCTGGGGCTATGCAATTTGATACACGGCCAGAATTGTGGCGTTATTGCCTGAATAGAATTCCTCAACTTCAAACGGGGGGGGTCATTGCTGAGTTCGGCGTCTGGAAAGGAGAGTCGATCAACTTTTTTGCAAAAAGTTGCCCCAAAGCCAGGGTATTTGGATTTGACTCTTTTGAAGGCTTAGAAGAAGACTGGTACGGGTTCCGACTCCAGAAAGGCTTTTTTAGTACGAATGGTCAACTGCCAAATTGTGAAAGAAACGTAAATCTCGTAAAAGGTTGGTTTGAGGATACATTGCCAAAATTTTGCGGAGAATTACAACAAGAGAAAATTCATTTACTCCATATGGACGCAGATACGTATAAACCGACTGCATATGTATTGAGTTCTCTTTCAAATAATTTAGGTAAAGGTACCATCATAATTTTTGATGAGTATTTTGGTTACCCTAATTTTCGTTTGCATGAATTTAAAGCATGGCAAGAATTAGTAGATTCCAGTGGACTTAAATACAGATATATAGGATATACAGAAATACAGGTGGCAATTGAGATATTGTAGAAATCTGTTATCAAGGCAGTTCCTAATCAAGGCACTATAAATTATCTCTATACACCCGTTACTACCCCCGCCAGCGGGTAACTAAATACTGCAATCTCTCGCTCAAAATTACTATCTCTGTTCCTGACCACTCTCTACCAGCAAAATATAGAGAGTGGTCAGGAACAAGTATTTTGACCAGAGGTTTGGGGGTAGTAACGGGTAGTGGTTAGGGATGGGTAAGGGAGTTGTTACGGGTTTAGGTATGGTCAGTTTTTAATAGAAAGATAATTGAATAAAGACAGAGATTCTTATAGTTACGGGCAAAGGGCTTGGCTTAGAAGGTTCGCTTAAAGATTGGGAAATTGGCTAAGATATTGAATGATTTACTAAGAGTCGTTAACGATAGCAATTCAAGGAACTACAAGAACTGGAAAAAGTCACACATATTATTTTAGCTCTTACTATTTGTGTCGCTGCCACGATGTATGTAGTTTGGGTTAGGTGGCTTTGGTCTTTTTCTGACGGAGATAAAACTTGGCTTTCAGATATTCTTTACGGGAAGGGAAATTGGAGTTAAAAGTGCTACAGGAATAACCTCATAGCCCCTGATTAACCCCTTAAAATCTGTGACATATCTGTCACACAGCTACCCTGAAATTGGCGTAAAAAGACATAACTTGGCATAATTGCCAAGCTTGTTTAATTAAACATTCAAGCGTGTTACGCAGTGGGGCCTATAGCTCAGTCGGTAGAGCAACGGACTTTTAATCCGTGGGTCGACGGTTCGAGCCCGTCTGGGCCCACTTTCTATAAAAGGCCGCGGCGCTTAAGCAACGGCTCTATCTTTGAATCCCGGCCTCTAAAGTTTCTAAACATCTGCATCGAATCAATTGATCCGCCCCGTCCAAGCAAGGTATCCCTAAAGTGATTCCCGTTTTTGCGCAGTAAGCCGCCATTTTCATTAAACCAATCAACGGTATCGGCATCTAACACTTCAGACCAGATGTAGCCGTAATAACCGGCCGAATAACCGCCATCAAAGATGTGTGAAAAATACGTTGAGCGATAACGTGTAGGCACCGGTGCAAAATCTAAACCGTAATCGGCTAGAGCTTTAGCTTCAAAGGCTTCGACATCATTAATCTTTTCGGCTTCATCACTTGTCAGCGAGTGCCATGCTAAATCCAATACCGCAGCGGCTAAATAACTTGTTGTTGCAAAACCCTCATTAAATGTTGATGCCGCATTTAAGCTATCGATCCATTCTGCTGGCATGAGTTCGCCGGTTTCGTAGTGGCGGGCATAGTTATTGAGAACCTCTGGCCACATAATCCACATCTCGTTTACCTGCGATGGAAACTCCACAAAATCGCGCTGAACTGCAGTTCCTGACACACGTGGGTATTTCACTTGGGATAACAAACCATGAAGAGCATGACCGAACTCGTGGAAGAGAGTTGTTGTGAAATCAAGAGTTAAGAGTGCAGGCTGGTCTGCAGGCGGCTTTGGAATATTAAGGTTATTAACCACGACAGGCAGTTGGTTAAGCAGATGGTTTTGTTTAACAAGTGAGTTCATCCAAGCCCCACCTCGCTTTGAATCGCGAGTGAAGAAGTCAGCAATAAAGAGACCAAGGGGTGTGCCATCTTCATTACTTACTTCAAATGCTCTGGCCTCTGGGTGGTAGGTAATTAAATCGGGGCGCTCTTTGAAAGTAATACCAAAGAGTTTATTAGCTGCAAAAAACACTCCATCGTGTAATACGCGCTCGAGTTCAAAGTAAGGCTGCATCTTTGCAGTATCGATACTGTATTTTTCTAAGCGTACTTTTTCAGTATAGAAACCCCAATCCCAACTCTCAATCGCACTACCTGCAGATTGAGCAAGATCGGCCGCCTCTGCTTTGGCGTTTCGAAGCGCCGCAGGTGCAATTTTCTTTAGCATGGCATGGACGTTGGCAGGATTTTCTGCTGTCTGAACAGCGGTGATGTGCTCGGCATGAGAGTTAACACCAAATAACTGTGCCCGCTCTGCCCGTAGTTTGACCATCTCTAGCAATACAGATTTGTTGTCATTGCCATTATTTTGATTGCCTTTTTGTAGTGAGCTCTCCATAATGCGTTTGCGCAACGCACGGTTAGTCAGTGAGTTCAATAATGGGTTGCCAGTGAAGTTAACTTGAGCCAGTAGCCACTTTCCAGATAGACCTCGTTCAGTGGCAGCGGTCGCTGCAGCCGAGATTTGGTTGGGGGTTAAGCCATCGAGCTCTTCTATAGATCCAACAATTATTGCTAGATCATTTGTATCGGCCAAGAGATTTTTGGAAAACGTAGTAGATAGCTTTGAGAGCGCACCGTTGAGCTCGGTCAAACGTGCACGCTGAGTATCGGTTAAGTGTGCTCCAGATTGAATTAAATCTTTGTAGTAGCGCTCGAGTAGCCACGAATCTTCACTAGTTAAGTTAAGTGAATCTCGCTTGTCGTATAAATCTTTGATACGGGCAAAGAACTTTGGATTGAGCATAATCGCATCGTGATGGGCAGAGAGCTTAGGTGCGATCTCGGCACGCATCGCCGCTAATGCATCGTTAGTATCACTAGAACTCTTGTTGAAAAAAACCATTGAAACACGTTCTAAAATCTTGCCGCTCTTTTCTAAGGCAACGATTGTGTTTTCAAATGTTGCATCCCCTGGAGTATCGAGAATTGTTTGAACCTCAGCTAACTGAGCTTTCATACCCTCGTAGAAAGCAGGCAGATAGTGCTCTTCCTGGATGAGAGCAAAGGGCGGCAGTTCAAATGTAAGTTCGCTGCCATAAATAAATGGGTTTGCGTTATTCACAACGCAAGCCTACTAACTAATGTGGACGGCGACGACGCTGACTTGAGTTCGGGCGAGGGCGCTTACTGCCACCGCTACGTGATGATTTTTCAACGATTGGCACGATGTACGGAACCCCTGATGGCTCCTGTGCACCAGTAATCTTCATCAGCTCAGTACTCAAAGGTGTAACACCAACAAACTTTGGAGTTACACCGGCACGAGATGTTAGGCCACCGATTGACTTCTGTTGTTTAGTTGTTGCGATGGTTACAACAGTTCCGGCCTCACCTGCACGGGCAGTGCGACCTGCGCGGTGTAGGTAATCCTTGTGATCTGTCGGTGCATCAACGTGGACTACTAGAGAGATTCCATCGACGTGAATACCGCGAGCAGCAACATCGGTTGCAACAAGGGCGGCATTTACTGAATCCTTAAAGAGAGCCAGGGTTCGAGTACGTACTGCCTGTGTCTTTCCACCGTGGAGTGCTCCAACTGAAACACCTGCATGAGCAAGTTTGTCAGCTAAACGATCGGCGCCACGTTGTGTCTTAACAAACATAATCGTCTTGCCATTTCGGGCAGCGATCTGATTTGTAATGTCATCTTTATCGCCCGGATTCATGACAAGAACAAAGTGCTCCATGGTTGAAACCGATGCACGATCATTTTGC
>CANJTH010000004.1:0-40479 GCA_947477185.1 Actinomycetota bacterium | reverse complement strand
GAAGATATCCACAGCGCCATCATCACTCGCGTGAGTGAGATTGGTGCACTCAAGCGCAATGCACGTGAAGATAAAGGCAATTTATTGCTGCGCCCCATTAGGGCTGCAGGAAAAGCTGTGAGAACAACTGCGAAAAAAACTAGTGCTGGCGCTACTAAGGCTGTGAATAAAGCTAAGCCTAAAAAGAAAGCAAAGACAAAGAAGTGAGTGTTTTTGAAAATCTTGTAGGACAAGAACAAGTTGTTGAGATCATTAAGGGCGCTGTTGCTGCCACAAGGAGCGGCGCAGAATCACAAGAGATGACCCACGCCTGGGTTTTCACCGGCCCACCAGGATCTGGCAGATCATCTGCGGCCGTTGCTTTTGCGCAGGCGTTGGTGTGTCCAAAAGATGGTTGCGGAGAATGTAATCAATGCAAATCTGCTGCACATGGAGCACATCCAGACGTTGAGATTATTAGAACTGAAGGTCTGTCAATAAAGATTGATGAAGTAAGAGAACTACTAACAAGAGTTGCGTGGGCGCCATCTATGGGCGGCTGGCGCGTGGTTGTGATGGAAGATGCGGACAGACTTACAGAATCTGCAGCTAACGCACTACTAAAAGCAATTGAAGAGCCAGGAAATAGAACTGTGTGGTTGCTCTGTGCTCCAACGCTGCATGATGTGTTGCCAACTATTCGCTCTCGCTGTCGTCATCTACAACTTGTCACACCATCTAATGCAGCCGTTGCACAAGTTCTCCAAAAGCGCGACGGCATAAGCCCTGCGATGGCAGATTTTGCAGCACGAGTAAGCCAAGGACATATTGGCCGTGCTAGATATTTAGCCAACAACGAATCGGTGCGAAACACCCGCACCACAATTATGGCCCTGCCACTTTCTTTAACAGGAATCTCTTCAGCTTTTGCTGCAGCGCAAGCCTTAGTTGATCTAGCAACTGAGCAAGCAAACAGTGCAGCAGATGAGAGAAATCAAAAAGAGATTGAAGATTTATCACTTGCTTATGGCAAGGGTGCAATGGGCCGTGGCATGGCAAGTGGGGGAAGTAAAGCAATAAAGGAGTTAGAGAAAGAACAAAAGACTCGCAGCACGAGAATGGTGCGTGATGGACTGGACGCGGCGCTATTAGATATTGCCACGTTTTATCGCGATGTATTGATGGTACAGGCGGGTAGCAATGAGGGCCTGATTAATAAAGAGCTTGAAAATGAGATTAAGGCATATGCCGCTAATAACAAACCACAGGCGACGATTAACAAAATAAGCGCCATTATGGAAGCAAGGGTTAACTTGGGTCATAACGCTGCGCCTTTGCTGACTATTGAAGCGCTGATGTGTGTTTTGGCGCGCTAACTCAGTAACTTTCTTGTAATTGAGTCTGTTTTTGGGCTAAAACTAGTCCATCTCTGATTATCATCCTACACTTTACGCATTCATTGGGGGTCGACTTTCTGACCTGGGACTCCAAGGGGTGTTTAATACCGTAATGCTTACCTTCTCGCGCCTTTAATATGCGGTATACGCAAAGTGACTTAATCAATCAGCAGCCATCAATTTATCAATGATATGGCAAGATAATCATCATGCCACCAACTCTAAATTATGAGCAGCTGTGAAACTTACCCCACAAATTGATAGCTGCAGGTCATGTAAAAATTCCAATTTGGAAATTGTCTGGGAGTTAGAAAATTCACCATATGGAGATTTGTATAAAAGCACAGCTAAAGAAGCACTTGAAGTCGGTTATGAGACATTAACACTAGGTTTTTGTACTGTCTGCAAAATGTTACAACTTCTTGAAGTAACCGATTTACCTTCAACTTATGATGATTATCTTTATAGATCTAGCGTCACGAATGCACTTGGTTCTTATTATG
The DNA here is from genome assembly GCA_947477185.1 of Actinomycetota bacterium. GTDB lineage: Bacteria > Actinomycetota > Actinomycetes > Nanopelagicales > Nanopelagicaceae > Planktophila. The sequence continues at coordinate 38,600 of CANJTH010000004.1, read as the reverse complement.
TGCAAACAGCTGCAAGATTAATTTCCGAGTATGGTTTGAGTGATCGAGATTTAATCGTTGATATTGGTTCAAATGACGGGACATTTTTGTCTGGTTTCATGAAGTACGAATTCAATGTACTTGGTATTGAACCAACTCAAGAGAATGCGAACACTGCGGAACTAAGAGGAATTCACACACTGAATGAGTATTTCGAAGCAGAAACAGTTGACCGGATTCTAAGAGAATCTGGGCGCCCAAAATTAATATCAATCAATTATACTTTGGCAAATATTCCAAACTTACTAACATTTTTAAGTAATATTGTAAGGTTGATGGATGAAAGTACAATCTTATCCGTTATCACTGGCTACCACCCTGATCAATATGCTGTAAATATGTTTGAGTACATTAATCATGATCACTTAACATACTTAACAGTAGAGTCAGTAGGAAACTTTTGTAAAATTCTGAATCTGAAAATAATTGATGTTAATAGAAGCGAGCATAAAGGGGGATCTGTACAGTTCATAATTTCAAAGGAAAATTCTGACTTTAAGGTTCAATCAAGTGTCGGTCAACTTCTTCAACGCGAAATCTGGTTAAATACCAACACTGTTCATTTTACAAAGAATTTAGAACTTCGAATCAGTGATGTAAATATAGGATTAAATGAGATGCTGAAATCTTTGCAGAGCAGCAATATATATGGAATTGGCGCATCAATCAGTACAACCTATTTGTGCAATCAATTTAGATTAAACGATAAAGTAAATAAATTATTTGATGATGACGTAAATAAAGTCGGTCGTTTTGCACCAGGAAGTGGAAAACCCGTGCAAGCGCTCACAAGCATTCCAAAAGAAGAAGATTCGGTGGCCCTAATACTTGCCTGGCAACATTCTGAAAGACTAATTCAAAGGCTTCGTGAGGTGGGATACCCTGGAAGAATTCTTACTCCGCTGCCCAATCCAAGATTGTTTAGCTAGTAGGGGTAGTTCTTTTGCCTTGGCCCATTTTTTATGCCGATGCGGAATTCTTGCTTTTGTGGAGAAACTGCATGCCCAATCGTTACTCAATACTGAATTTCATTGAAGTTACCGGGCATCCAACTTGTATAGGCTAAACTTTCCAAATGGCCATAAGTACTTTTGATCACTATATCAATCGCATTAACTTAGCCTTTTCCGAGATGCCGCAAGGCTCAGTTGATGAGGCACTTAGCCTCTTATCTGAAACCGTTGACTCAAACAATAGAATTTGGGTGGCAGGTAATGGAGGAAGCTCTGCAACTGCGAGCCATTTCGCGACTGACTTGAGCCGTTGTAATAATTCATCCGGTAATCCAGTAAAGGGAATCAGTCTGTGCGACAACTCAGGTTTGATCACAGCGATTGGTAACGATTTTGGGTTTGATCAGATTTTTTCTCGCCAATTGAGCAATGCTGCGGTGAGAGGCGATTTGTTAATTGTAATTTCAGCTTCTGGGAATTCAAAGAATCTGCTTGTAGCAATGGAGTGGGCAAAGATTAACGGAGTAAAAACACTAGCCATAACCGGTTTTGGCGGCGGCAAAGCAAAAGTGCTAGCCGATACCTCACTTCATGTGCCGACATCTGATGGGGATTACGGCGTGGCTGAAGATGCGCACTCAATGCTCTGCCATTTTCTAAGTTCTCAATTTCGTGGCCTACGATAAAGCACCATTCATGTATAGGCCTAAACTTTTCTCAGTCAGTTGTTTAAATGATTAAAAGCTCATTAAATTGTGATGTCATTATTATTGGTGGAGGAGTAGTTGGCCTTAGTATCGCAATTGCGTTACAGGAAAGCCGAGGAAATCTGAAGATTGTTATTGCAGAAAAAGAAGATAGAGTTATTCTCCACGCCAGTGGTCGAAACTCTGGTGTGATTCATGCAGGCTTTTACTACTCATCGGAATCACTTAAATCTAAGTTCTGCCGGCTTGGAAATTCTGAGTTAAAGAAATTCTGTCGTGATCAGAAGTTGCCCCTGCTAGAAATTGGTAAAGTAGTTGTTGCCAAGAACGAAGATGATGTGAAACGCATAGCAGTCTTAGCAGAACGCGCACAAGCAAATGGCGTTGATATTGATTTACTAGAAGAGGACAACTTACCAAAGTATGAACCTATGGCTAAAACATATGAAAAGTTTCTTTGGTCCCCCGCGACTGCAATTGCTGGTCCAAAGGATGTTGGACAAGCGTTAGAAAGAGTCTTCTTGGAACGCGGAGGGAAGATTCTGTTTAACGAAAAACTCCTACATTTTCAGGGAAACACTGCAGTGTTTGCCTCCGGAAATGTGGTTGGCTTTAAAGCGAGCGTTAATTCTGCTGGAGCGGGGGCACTTGCTATCGCCAACAATTGTGGAATTGGCAAAGAATTTGGATTATTACCAGTTCTAGGCGGGTACATTTCAACTTCTAAAAACAATATCCCACTAAGGACGATGGTTTATGCAGCACCACATCCCTTAAGCCCTTTTCTAGGTATACATTTCACACCGACTCTAGACAATCAGGTAAAGATTGGACCCACAGCTATACCAGTGCTCGGAAGCGAGCAATATTCTGTTTTGGATAGTTTTAGCGCAAAAGAGATGAGTTCCACATTACGAGCTCTAAATAGTTACGTACTTGGCGACCCACTATCTGCTGTTAAAACGCTAGGGAATCAGCTTTCTCAGGCAAATTTACGGAGCATGGTTAATGCAGCATCAGATCTGGTCCCGAATACGCCTGAACCAAAAGCATGGAGCAGAGGAAAAGCTGGTATACGTTCACAGTTAGTTGATCTAAATAAAAGAGAATTTGTCCAAGATTTTGTGATTTCTGAGAGCCCTGGCGTTGTGCATATCCTAAACGCTGTTTCGCCAGGTTGGACGAGTGCTCTTCCATTCGGAAGGTATATCGTTGAAGAATTTCTCCTAAGCAAAATCTAAGAAAGCTTTCACAACATTAAATTATAAAGTGAGAGATTGCAGGAAATTCTCAAGAATATCAGCGTCAGCAGATAAATCTCGTAGCAATAGATCTGGTTTATGGTTCGAGAGTTCAGAAACAGAAAAATTCCCTGTAGCCACACAAATCACTGGGAAACCAGATAACCGTGCGGCACTGATGTCACTTGGAGTATCTCCCACAACAACAACGGTCGAAAAGTTCTGCATACTTAGAATTTCACGTGCCCTGAGTGCGATTAATTCCCGCGAATCACCAAATTCACAGCCGAATAGTAGATTCTGGGAAAAGCTGTCTTCAATTCGAGCCTTTTTTAATTTAGCAGCCAGTCTGCCACCTGTATTCCCAGTTAAAATTCCATGAGCCCACCCCTTAGAAGTGAGTGTCTTAAGCACCACTTGGACTCCTGGGCATAAATCGAATGTTGAAATCTCATCCAATCTGAGTGATTCTTCATCTAGTTCATTGAACGCTTTTGACAGCATATTTCTATCGAGTTCACCTTTAGTTAGCTCTTGGAAAACCTCGAAGTCGGTTCGACCTGAAAGTCCAACCACAGATGGATCAAATGCATGACCTCGCTTGCGTAGGACATTTTTGTGGGGAGAAGTTGAATTAGGGCGCTTAATACGCATTAGCGTTCCATCAATATCCCACAAGATCACTCCAGCGATGGGTTCGGAATCAAACTTGAGCACACAGGTATACTACTGAAACTGAGCTTTAGCCGAAAAGGGGGATCACGCCATTAAGTGCCTAGTTACAGGAGGGGCAGGCTTCATAGGGAGTCATTTAACAGAGTTACTCCTATCCCATGGGCATCAAGTCACCGCCGTTGACAACTTATCGGTTGGTAAAACCAAGAACTTCGCTAACTTTGCTGAGTCTCCAAACTTTAAATTTTTACAAATTGATGTGGCAGATTACGAAGGACTTTCAAAGGCATATTGTGATATTGATTGGGTGTTTCACCTAGCAGCCTTAGCTGACATAGTTCCTTCAATAGAGAACCCGGAATCTTATTTTCAGTCAAATGTCGTAGGAACTTTTAACGTTGCAAAGTTATCAGCAGAGAACAACGTCAAGCGCATAGTTTATGCCGCTTCATCGTCTTGTTACGGAATTCCAGAGAGTTTCCCTACATCGGAAAGTACTAAGTGCGACCCTAAATATCCATACGCTTTAACAAAATATCTAGGCGAGCAAATCATGACTCACTGGAACTCTGTTTATAACCTACCAGTTGTTTGTTTAAGGCTTTTTAATGTGTATGGACCTCGCGCAAGGACATCAGGCACATACGGTGCGGTTTTCGGTGTTTTTCTTGCCCAGAAATTAGCAGGTGCGCCATTTACAATTGTTGGGGATGGCACTCAAACTAGAGATTTCACTTTTGTGAGCGATGTATGCCAAGCATTCTTAACTGCAGCGGAATCGGAAATCTCAGGCGAAATTATGAATGTTGGGTCGGGTAATACATACGAAGTTAATGAGCTTGTACGGCTTCTCGGAGGCCCGGTTGTGTATATCCCTAAGCGACCTGGAGAGCCTGACTGCACCTTTGCAGATATCACAAAAATAAGGAGAAAGTTGGATTGGTCTCCAACTGTAAATTTAGAAAAAGGCGTTGAAATTATGCTTGAACACATTAGTGACTGGCACGATGCCCCTTTGTGGGATAGCTCAGGAATTGAAATCGCCACAAAATCTTGGTTCAAGTATTTAGGAAAAGAATTAGAAGTGAAGCTTAATGACTGAAAATACTAACCTTCAGGGTTCAAAGATTTACAATTGGTCCGACGTCTCTACCCTCACATCGAGGTTACAAGCTGACGGATCCACTCTTGCTCTCTGCCATGGTGTTTTTGACCTACTTCACCCCGGGCATATTCAACATTTCAAGGTGGCGCGAAAGCTAGCAGAGGTTTTGATTGTGAGCATTACTGCCGATGTGTTTGTAAACAAAGGCCCAGGAAGACCGATATTTAATCAAGAAATACGAGCTGAAACCTTGGCTGCACTTCAGGATGTGGATTATGTTGTAATTTGCGAAAACCCAACTGCTATTGAACTTCTTAATGAGATTAAACCTAATTATTATGTTAAAGGTTCAGATTATCTAAATGCAGTTGACGATGTGACGGGAATGATTGTTAAAGAGAGAGAAGCTCTTGAAAAACATGGAGGTCAAATCTATTTTACCGATGAGATGACGTCTAGCAGCTCATTTTTGATTAATAAATTCTTTTCAAATATTGATCCTGATGCTAAGGAGTGGATTAAGAAATTCAAACTTGACCATGGCTATGACCAAGTAGTTGAAGCATTAGATGAAATCCAAGAATTAAATGTTCTTTTGCTGGGTGAAACCATTATAGACCAATACACATATTGTTCACCGCTTGCGAAGTCGAGCAAGGATCCCATTTTGGCTTTCCACCAACATAAAACGAACCTGTTTCCAGGTGGGGTGTTAACTATTGCTAATAATTGCAGTAGCTGGGTTAAGCAAGTGAAGGTGATTTCATTTTCTGCACCACAAGATTCTACTTTGGATTCCTTGATGTGGAAGATGAATTCGAATGTAGACACAGAGTTTATTAAAACCATTGACAGGCCGACAGTTTTGAAGCATAGATATGTTGAATCAGGCTCAAATACTAGGGTATTTGAATACTATGATTTTTCTGAAATTGATTTACCAACTGAGACTAGTGATGCGATTTTATCCGCGATATCTAAACAGATTTCTGCATTTGATTTAGTTTTAGCAGCAGATTACGGACATGGTTTTTTTAGTTCTAAAACTATTTCTTTTCTGGGGGAATCTAACTGCAATCTCTCGGTAAACACACAGGCAAATGCAGGTAATCGAGGGTATAACACCATCTCTAAATATCCCAGAGCCGATTTCATCACAATGAATGGTGCAGAACTGCAGCTAGAGTTGCGAAATAGAAATCCTGATTACCAACAAATTGTGCCGGTCTTAATAGCCTCGATGAGGGTAAAATGTGCGATTGTAACTTTGGGTGGTGACGGATTAATGGTTTTTGATAATGAAGGTGGCTATGAAAAAGTTCCAGCACTAGCAGGGAAGTTAGTCGATAAAGTTGGAGCGGGAGACGCAGTGTTTGCAATGGCGTCATTACTAGCAAAAGTTGGAGCCCCACTTAAGGTAATTGGCTTTTTATCAAATTTAGTTGCAGCACATGAAGTTTCTCAATTAGGACATGAGAAGTCACTCTCACAAGCAGATTTACGAAAACATGCAAAATCAATTCTCGGATAGGGGTTAGGCAATGACAAAACGGACCGTAGTCGTTTTTGGTGGGGGTGGATATGTAGGTGCAGTTTTAACGCCTATGTTGCTCGCCGCAGGATATGCGGTTCGGGTGTTTGACACATTTTGGTATGGAAAAGCTGTGTTCACAGCCGAAATTAAAAACCCAAACTTCGAGTTGATTGCTGGAGATATTCGCGATCTAGAAGCAGTCAGGTCTGCTTTAAAGGGAGCCACGGATGTCATCCATCTAGCCTGTATCTCGAATGATCCTAGTTTTGATTTAGATCCCGAGCTTGGAAAATCAATCAACCTTGATAGCTTTGCTCCCTTGGTCAAAATAGCTAAACAGAGCGGGGTACATCGTTTTATTTATGCATCTTCATCATCGGTTTATGGCGTGAAAGTTGAAGAAAAAGTCACAGAAGAGTTAAACCTAGAACCCCTTACGGACTATTCAAAATTTAAAGCTAACTGCGAAGAAATCATTCTTACAGCACATTCTTCAGATTTTAGATGCACAGTTTTACGCCCTGCTACGGTATGTGGTGTTTCATCCCGTCAACGCTTCGACCTTTCTGTCAATATTCTCACGAATCATGCCGTCAACCTTAAGAAAATTACCGTTTTTGGAGGGTCCCAATTTAGACCGAACCTACACATTCAAGACATGGCTCGCGCTTATCTGCATGTATTGGCTCAAGAGAAGAAAATCGATTGCGCGATCTTTAATGTTGGCGGAGAAAATTTATCACTCGATCAAATTGCGCTGAAAGTCCAAAAACAGATCAATCTTAAGTTAGAAATACACCATAGTGATACAGATGACTTACGTTCTTATCGAGTTGATTCTTCAAAGATTCTAGATGAACTTGGTTTTAAGCCAATCTATTCAGTGGATAAGGCAATTGCGGATCTACAGGAGGCATTCGTCAAGGATAAGTACGATAACTCTCTTGAAAATTCGATGTACTTTAATATTAAGCGAATGAAAGAGTTGTCATTAGCTTGAATACCGTACCAAAGAGATTCGGCTTTGACTTAGATAGCACACTAATTGATTATTCAAATGCGGTTCAAGAGTATTGTTCAAATGAAGGATTAGATGAATGCAAAACCCTTGATAGCCTGCGTATATTGCTGCGCGAATCTGACAAGACAGGGCGGCTTTGGCAGTTAGCGCAGGGATGGCTATATACAGATGGGCTTTCATACGCCAGACCAGGACATGGGGCGGTTGAGCTTTGCGAGTTCTTAAGAAATAATAATTTCGAGTTACTGATAGTTAGCCATAAAACAACCCATACGCCCGAATTTTGCGGCCAAAAACCCCTTCGCGAGATAGCGACTAAATGGATTATGGGTGGTGATTTAGCTAATTACTTTTTGGGCAATAAAACGATTTACTATGAATCTACCCGACAATTAAAAGTTGAAAGAATACAGAAACTTAATTTCAATTATTTTGTTGATGACCTTGTGGAAGTGTTTCAGGAGCCTGGGTTCCCCCAAGATGTGAGTGGTTTTCTTCTCTCGGGAATAGGATCTGAGTTAACTTGGGTTCAAAATGTTGCGTCTCTTAGTGCTATTAAAGAATTGATTGAATATGAAGAGTGAGATATATCCGCACCTATTAAAAATAGGTACAGCTACCGTCTCTGCAGAAATTACTGGCGGCAATAGTTCAGTATTTAAAGGATTTTTACTTGATGGCACTGCTTTAGCTATTAAGGAGTACAAAGGCGATAAGCGAAGAATAGAAAGAATGCTCTCTCGCGAAGAGAAATCAATAGCTTTTCTTCGGGGACACGGAATTCGAAATATTCCAGAGATTATGGAAGTTAGAACCGATCTAGGTTTGATTGTGTATAGATGGATTGAGGGGATTGCGCCATTAGCTAATCATGAAGCTATGAGTGCGATCATTAATATGCATGACGCTTTTGAGGAGATTCAGAATAAGGGTGAGATTTTTGATAATGCAATTGATGCAGTTTTTTCTGTGGCTGAAATTAGCAATCAAATTTCAACTCGAATTCAGCAATTTCAACTATCTTACCCAACAGCAAATATAACTGTCTTATGTGACCAATTAAATGAACGACTACGCAGTTGTAATACTAAACAATCTCAGAACACTGCATTTATTCAGCGCACATTAAGTGTATCTGATTTAGGGACGCATAACATGATTTGTTCTGGCAACGCTTATAATTTTATTGATTTTGAATTTTTTGGATTGGATAGTATTAATAAATTAGTTGGTGATTTCTTATTGCACCCTAGAAATGAATTTAAAGAAGCTGAAATTTTGTTGTTTATGGATTCAGTCTCCAAAATTTCGAATTGGGATTCAATTGAACTAAACCAAGTTTTGCCCCTATTGACACTTAAATGGGCCGTGATTGCCTATGGGCGAAGTTTTAGAGAGGCAAAGTTTGAGGCCACAGGCGAAATTTCAAAAGAACAGATTAAGAAATCCAACGGTTCTCTTTACTTGGATTACTTTGACTCATTACGGCTTGCCGAGAGACAAGATAGGTTCGTAACATTTCGTTCTTTCAAAGGTAAGATAAGCCAGTCATGACAATCAATTATGTTGAACTCGCTAACAAGATAGCTCTGGATAAGAGATCAAAAGAGCTTCGCTCGATGGTGCTTGATGCTCTTGAGGGCGGAGGGCGTGGTCATCTTGGACCAGCCTTGTCTTTGCTTGAGATAGTGAGGGCGCTCTATGACTCCGTATTAGTTCATGACCCAACAAACCCGATGCTTACAAATCGAGATCGATTCGTATTAAGTAAGGGCCATGGGTGTTTAAGTTTGTTTACGGTTTTGGCAGATCACGGATATTTTCCAACTTCTGAGCTAAAGGGATTTTGTAGTTTTGATTCAAAACTCGGTGGGCACCCAGAAAGGGCGACACTTCCCGGCATCGAATTCTCTACTGGAGCACTTGGCCATGGTCTTTCTGTTGGCATTGGAATGGCAATGGCCTCTCGTTTACGTAATGAGCATTGGCGCACTTACGTACTGCTTGGTGACGGCGAACTAAATGAGGGGACCGTTTGGGAAGGCGCTATGCACGCGTCGAAGCATCAACTTGGCGCGCTAACAGTCATTGTGGATTTCAATCGAATGCAAGCCTCTGGCGACATCGACTCAATCGTTTCATTAGCACCGCTAGCTTCTAAATGGGAAGCATTCGGTTTTGAAGTCACCGAAGTTAATGGCCATGATATTGTGCAGTTAACAGAAGTGTTAGGAAGTTCTGCAATTCCTAAAGGAAAACCTAGAGTTGTAATTGCTCATACGGTTAAAGGAAAAGGTTTTGCTTCGGCCGAGAATTCAACTGCATGGCACCATAAAGCCAAAATTACTAAAGATGAAATTACCTCTCTACGCGCAGAGGTGGCTGTTTAATGAGACAGAAAGCGCTTAAGACAGTTTACAAACTGGCTAAACAAGACCCCAGGGTTTTATTCATCGGCTCTGATTTGGGTGCCGGAACACTTCAGGATATGCAGGAGGATATCCCTGAGCAGTTTTTTATGGAAGGAATTTCTGAGCAACATATTGTGGGGTTTGCTGCCGGACTTGCACAAGAAGGATTTATACCTTATATAAATACAATTGGCACATTCTTAACGAGGCGATCCTTCGAACAAGTTTCAATTGATGTTGGTCTGCATCGCTTACCGGTGCGCCTATTATCGAGCGGTGGCGGAATGGTCTATGCACCTTTAGGACCAACGCACACAGCAGTAGAAGATTTTTCTTTAATGTTAAGTGTCCCTAATATGAAAGTTTTTGCCCCAGCTGATGCATTTGAGATGGAGAATCTCTTAGATGCCTTGGTTGACGATGAAGACCCTCACTATGTTCGCTTCGGCAAAGGCGGAGAAACCATAGTGACTCAGGATTTCCCAAATTTTGATTTAAAACCAAAGGTTTTTGGTGAGAAATCATCAGATGTATTGATTTTTACTACGGGGGTCATGCTCCAGCATTGCCTTGAGGCGCGCGTACACCTTCTTAGTCAGGGAATATCAACCACGGTATTACATTTCTCCTATTTAAATGAATTATCGATTGAGCAAATTGCTTCCGATATTGAGTCGGCCCGTTTAATGGTTAGCGTGGAGGAGCATGTCCCTAGAGGGGGTCTCTTTACGCAGATTCTTCACGAATTTGCTTCAACACGAATATCTACCAAGAATCTCCATCAACTGTCGTTACCGAGTGCATTTTCCCATAATTACGGCTCTCAAATCGATCACTTAGAATTGAATGGCCTGACGGCACCAAAGATTGCCGCACACGTAGAGAGAATATTAACTATAAATGAAAAGTAACATAGGATGGGTGTATGAATAGAGAGCTAAATCTAGTCACAAGTCTTCATACGGCAACCAAGAGGGATTACTTGGGCAGAATGAATGATTCAAAAGTAGAAGCAATGATGATAGCTAAGCAATACGGTGCCGACTATTGGGATGGTGATCGTAAGTATGGGTATGGCGGATATAATTATATGCCTGGCCGTTGGGCAATAGTTGCCCAAAAACTCATCGATCTTTATGGGTTAAAAGCAGGTAGCAAAGTTCTAGATGTTGGGTGCGGCAAAGGCTTTCTCCTATATGAGATGCAATTAATAGAGCCTGGTCTAGAAATTCATGGGTTTGATATATCTCAATATGGTTTAGACCACGCACACCCAGATCTAAAAGCAAATCTATTTATACATCGAGCTCAAGACCCTTACCCTTTTAAAGATAATTTCTTTGACCTCGTGATATCACTGGGGACGCTTCATAATTTACATATTTTTGAGCTTGAAGTTGCTGTTTCCGAGATTGAGCGTGTTGGTAATCAGGGCTACATAATGCTTGAAAGCTTCCGAAATGAATTAGAAATGTTTAATCTAGAATGTTGGGCATTAACAGCAGAGTCTTTGATGGATGTTGATGAATGGAAATGGGTATATGACCGTTTTGGATTCAAGGGCGACTATGAATTTATATTTTTTGAGTAGAAATCAAGATTTTATGCTTTGTACTTGGAGCATGAAATCCTACGAGTTCATTCTTTTTCAGTTTACAATGGAGGGGTTCGATGGCCGATAAGAAAAACTTGGGTCCAATTGAGAAACAGTATTCGAACTATTTTGCAAATAGAGACTCAATCGGAAATGAAGTCCTAGGAAGCATGGCTACAGATAGATGGAGGTCAGATTCAAAACTACTTGGTGTAACTCTTAGTCGTTACAAATTTGTTTCAAAAATGTTTACAGATTTCAAGTCTGTACTTGAAATAGGTGCCGCAGATGGTTGGTATTCGAGATTAGTGTTTAACGAAGTCAAGAAACTAACTTTGAGTGATTTTGATGAGATCTGGCTAGATGATTTTAAGAGCCAAGATATATATCGCAAAAGTGAAACAAAATACTTGATTCATGATTTTGTCTCGTCCCCATTGGATCAAGTATTTGATGGTATTTATGGCCTTGATGTGTTAGAACACATTAAGCCAATTGACCAATCAAATTTTCTTACAAATGTATGCGCCTCATTGTTACCCCAAGGTGTGGCGATATTTGGGATGCCTTCGGCAGAGTCCCAAGTTTATGCAAGCGAAGGAAGTAAAATAGGTCACGTAAATTGTCAATCTGGGGAAGAGTTAAAAAATAACCTCAAGAGACACTTCGAAAATGTATTTATTTTCTCTATGTCAGATGAAGTTGTTCATACCGGATTTATGCCGATGGCCCATTATCTAATTGCATTGTGTACCGGCCCTTTCAATGAAGAAATCAATAAATGATCCTGCCAATCACTAAAACAATCGGAGCAATCCTCCAAAATTCGAACACCGACTTATTGATTGATGAGATTCAACTTCCTGAGGAGTTGTTAACCGGGCAAGTGCTTGTGGAGGTGATTACCAGTGGGCTTTGTGGGGCGCAAATCAATGAAATCGAAGCCATTAAAGGCCCAGATAAGTTTTTACCTCACCTGTTAGGACATGAAGGTTTTGCACGTGTAATTGAAGTTGCGCCAGGCGTAACTACAGTGGCACCTGGTGATCAAGTAGTGATGCATTGGAGACCTGGATCCGGTATTCAATCGAAGCCGCCAGTTTATAAATGGCAGGGTAAAAAACTTAACGCAGGCTGGGTGACAACTCTCAACGAACATGCAGTCGTATCCGAGAATCGAATAACAAGAATACCTAACTCAAACTACGATAAAAATTTAATTCCCTTGCTTGGTTGTGCGCTAACTACATCGCTAGGAGTTCTAGAGAATGATGCTAAAATTGGATTTCGGGATTCACTGCTTATCTTTGGAGCAGGCGGTGTTGGGCTTCTTCTGATTAAGATTGCTAAGTTAATTGGCGTAAGAAATATTACTGTTGTTGATATTCACTCTGAGAAACTAGTAAAAGCTCGAGTACTCGGTGCCTCCAATACATTTAATTTCCACAACAAGAATGAAACTTTAAGTGGGTTACGAGCACTATACGGTAGAGATTTACCTTCAGTTGCGATAGATACGACGGGTCATACCGACGCTATTGAAATTTGCTATGAGATATCTTCATCTGACGCGCGAGTAATCCTAGTTGGTGTTCCAAAAGCTGGGAATAAAGCAAGTATTTACACCCTACCATTACATTTTGGGAAAGTTATAAAAGGCTCTGAGGGTGGCCAATCAAGGCCAGATGTAGATATTCCATTCCTTTTGCAGTTAGTTGCTGATGGACAATTAAATTTCGAGGATTATCCAACTCACAGTTTTCCTTTAGCAGGGATCAATGAAGCGATAACCCAGTTGAAAAATGGCATTACCGGCAGAATGATCATCGATTTTAGTAATAACTAGGAAGGTTTAGGTTCTGAAATGGGGAAAGTGATTCTCTCTAAGAATGAGACTATAAGTGGAGTTTTTCATGCTAATTCCTGGGGACAACCTCTCGAAGAGGACCTACTAGAGCAGTTGATTGAAAAGGCTCAAGTTAATCCCAATCGAAAAGCTCGCCTTTGTCTTCATCCGACTCCTGATGAAATATTGCAAGTTACATATCTTGCTTTTATTAGGCCATATGCTGACAAAATTCATAAACACCCGCATCGCCCTGAGGTAGTGATACCAGTACTCGGTGAGGCCCGACACACCTCTTATGACAGCGGAGGCAGTGTTTTGGAATCTAGAATTTTGAATGGAGCAATTCCGGTTGCGGTATCAACTCAAGTCGAAACATGGCATGCCCTTGAGGTAATTTCCGAGTTTTTTGTTATGGTAGAAATTGGAACTGGACCATTTGCCCCAACTTCAACAGTTTATCAGCATATCTCTTAAGTGAGTATAAATAAAAACTTTATAATTTTAGAAACTCAGTTAAAGTCTTAAATACATTATTTGGAACTCTAGGAATTTGAATAGCTTGCTTGTCATGCCCAAATGTTTAGGATTTTTTGGTGACTATATCTTTGATTCAGTTTTAATGTATAAGGGCATAAATAGGAGGAAGTAATCACGAATCATATTTCCAAATAGCCCCTAGCACATAATCGATATCTTCATCTAAAATTGATGGGCCGCTTGGTAAGTACAAACCGCGGGCCGCAAATTTTATGGAGTTTGGCAATTCCTTGGAATTTCGTTCAACCCAGTATGGAGCTGAGTTTAAGTCAGGATAAAATGGCCTAGTTTCAATTTCGATAGGCTGGACCCGTAAGTAATTCCTCAATCCATCACGATTCTGGGCTAACACCTCAATGTAAGGTCCAACCTCGAAATCTTTATATTCAATTAATTGGACCGAAGGGTGGTTTTTAAGCCCAACCTTGTACCTCTCATATACTTGCCGTGAGCGCTTAATGCGCTCCGGCAGCAAGGCTAATTGAATAATGCCAATACTTGCCAAAATATCAGTAAAACGGAAGTTAGAACCAGGAGCAACCCACCGATCTGGCTCAACTGTATTTTCAACTCCATGTGTTCGCAATCCACGGAAACGCTTTGCCATATCCGGATCCTTAGTGGCTATGAATCCCCCCTGACCAGTCGCAATAATTTTTGCAACAGATAATGAAAAACATCCAGCTGTCGAGAGAGTTCCGAGAAATTGACCGCCCAAGTTCTTTGAACCTAGTGCCTGAGCCGAATCTTCGATGACTACTAGGTTATGTTCTTTAGCGAACTGATTGAGTTCAGTCATATCAACACCTCGTCCATTCATGTGGACTGGCATAATTGCTTTCGTCTTGGGGGTCAAATACTTTTCTAATTGAGTTACCGACATAACCGGAAAATCAATTTCAGTGTCAACAAAAACAGGCACTCCGCCCAAGATTTGAACAGCATGGGCAGTTGCGATCCAAGTTCGATTAGGAACGAGAACTTCGTCGCCAGGCTTGATGTCAGAGCCCATGAGGGCGAGAGTTAAGGCGCTAGTTCCGCTACTTGTTGCAATTACAGATTGCACACCCAAATAGTCTGCAAGAAGTTCTTCGAAATGCTGTGTAATTGCTCCTTGACTTATCTTCTTTGCCTTGATGGCTTCAGCAACAGCAATATCCTCACCATTGTCAAAGCTAGTTTGCCACCATGGGAGAATTGCTTTTGAAATCATTTGTATATCCTAACCTGTATGATCATTTCAATCCGTAACCCTATTGGAAAAATCCCTATTCCGCTCGAGTCAATCAACTTGTCTATTGCAACTTGGATATCGATAAAATTGTTTCCGATCAAAGCATCTAATTCATTGTACCACCATTCTAACTCCACCCATAGATATATTTGACGCAATTCCCAAGTACTATCAATGAACTTCTCCTAGCTATCGGCTCCCATTGCCCATTGGGAATGCCGCCTAAGTACTGTAAATACGTTTTCCTTAAAGGCTTTGAATTGATCCTGACGATTTGTTTAGCAATATCAGAAACAAAGTGGCCAACTCTCTCTGAAAATATCCTGCAATACGAATAAATACCGAAGGTTCGATTTTCCTAATAAAAAGCACGCTGGGAATTGCCCAAATTGAATTCATTAGAAGTAAACAACAAATTTTCAAGGCATCCCAATCAAGATTTGTTTATATTATAAAACTTCAGAGGGTAATGCTATAACAGTAATAGTTTCTGCATCGGGCAATAGAGGCTTATTCTGGGAGGAGTCCATCTGTATAAATCTTAAACTATTGATAGGTAGTTTAGATTTGGAGTTTCAGATGAGAAATACTCTCGGCATCCAATCGGCGGCTTTGCACTCAGGCTTAATTCAAAAACTGACTCGCAGCATTTTTACGACTAGCCTGTACCCTGCTGAGTATATATAAGCAGGATGATCAGTAATCTCTTGAATACCGGCATGAAGCAACTCAATTCTAATCAATTCTACATTGAATTTATCTAGATCTAGAGTTTTAAGAATTCCTAAGGTCACCCCACGTGCATTAATCTAAAGTATTTCGACATGAGAGTATTCCAGTGATGAGAAAATATCATTAAGACTTATAGTAATCATCGGAACATTCTCAAGAATATCTTCATTATCTTCTTGAGCTCGAAGTTTGAATTGATTAATAGATGAGTTCAAGAACGTATTTTTGTATGAAGTGAATATTATTTAGTTACCGACAAATCCAATAGCTGCACATATAAATCTGTTAGATTGCTTAAGGTTTTTTGTTCGAATAGCATAAGAATCTTCATGAGTTGGATCGGCGTCGATTGAGAAGACAGTCTACCCCTGTTTTGCATGTGCGAATGAAATATCCTCAGAGAGGGCACCTTTGGCCCCTACTTCTACACATTTATACGAATTTTCTTTGATTCGGGGGCAATTCTCTAAATATATGGTTCAGAATTAGGTCATCAGCCTCTTGACAATTTGAAGTAAAGTGACTTGTCCCAACTCGCCTTTCTCGGAAAAGTTTGAGCAAATTGAGCAGCATGCCGTCAAATTAGAGGATATGCGGCCAAGGTCTAAGCGCAAAGCACCTTGGTTGCTGGGCTTAAGTCTTTAGACATATAACTTTTCATAGCATATGGTAAGTAGCACCCCTTGCCATAGGGCAAGATTTACCCATGCGCCTAGACCATATCTCATATGTTACGTCCCATGATCAACTAGCTGACACAGTTCAACGCCTAGGTTCACGCCTCGGCTCAACTTTCGTTGACGGGGGGGTTCACCCACGCTTTGGAACACGCAACTTCACATTACCTTTGCAAAATGGTCATTACATCGAAGTTGTATGCCCACTTGATCATCCTGCATCGGACGCTTCACCTTTTGGTAAAGCTGTTTCAAAGCGAGCTGCAGAAGGAGGAGGTTGGCTTACTTGGGTTGTCTCAGTTGATGATGTCTCGAAGGTTGAAGCACGTTTGGGTCGCCAAGCCGTGATTGGCCACCGGACAAAGCCCGACGGTCATGATCTTTCTTGGAAACAGATTGGTGTTCTAGGCACACTAGAAGATAAGCAACTTCCTTTCTTTATTGAATGGAAATCACTTGATCACCCATCCACAGATGGCAAAGCAATTGCAAAGATTGTTAAAGTTGAAATCGCAGGAGATGAAAAGAGAATTACAGACTGGCTAGGAAATGACCTAGCAACAGCCCTTGGTAGTGAAGTTGAGGTTATGTGGTTAAGCCCAGCTGATACTGAGGGCGAGTCAGGGATTGTTGCGGTTCACTTGATGACACCTAGTGGTGAGGTAAGGGTGGACTAAGTTCAATCGCGACTCTGAGAGAAGAATACATGCAAATAGCGGGCGAGACTTTAGAATTAATTTCATGGGAAAGATAGCAGTTACAGGCGGAGCAGGATTTATCGGTTCTAACTTAATCAAAAGGTTACTAGCTGAGGGATTTGAAGTTACTGTCATTGATGATCTAAGTACAGGTCTCCTTTCTAATATTGACTTAAAATTGGTTAATTTTCATCAAATATCTGTCACAGATCCGAAAGCGCTAGCGGTAGCACTTGATGGCTGCAAAACTATTTTTCATCTTGCAGCTCGCGGTTCGGTTCCTCGCTCGATTAAAAATCCAGTCGCAACGCATAACGTAAATGCAACAGGAACACTAAATGTGCTGGAAGTGGCACGTGAATCTGGAGCACACGTTATCTATTCATCATCGTCATCTGTCTATGGGCGAAACTTACAACTCCCAAAAGATGAATCCATGTGGCTGTCTCCAATGACTCCTTATGCGGCAAGTAAATTATCTGCCGAAGGGTACGTACAGGCTTACGCATCGGCATACGACATGTCCACAACATTGCTACGCTTTTTTAATGTATTTGGCCCCCGCCAACGCCCTGACCATGAATACGCGGCTGTGCTACCGAAGTGGATTTGGTTAGCAATGCAAGGCAAACCGATTGAGGTATATGGCGATGGAACTGCCTCACGTGATTTCACCTACGTAGATACTGTTTTAGACATTGCAATGGCCGCAATGAAAGAAAATGTAACGACTGATGGTGCAGTGAATCTTGCCTATGGCAATCGCATATTTTTAAATAAGACAATAGAATTACTGAAGAATTATTTTCCTAATTTGAGGGTGGTTTATAGAGAAACTCGTTCAGGAGATGTCAAAGAATCACAAAATGAACCTGAACTGTTGAAGCGGCTTTTCCCAGCCATCCGCCCAAAGCCTTTTGAAGAGGCACTAGCCGAAACCGTTGCATGGCTCAAAGAATTTGGCCAAAGCGTAGCTAACGGCCCAAAGATTGTGGACTAAAGTAACTTAATATGTGTGGGATTACTGGCGGTATAGGCCCAAGTGCCCCCAGCCAACGATTGCTAAGTGATCAACTCAAATCTATTGAACATCGCGGTCCTGATGAGAGTGCTATATACACTGATGCTGGGATAGGTCTCGGAATGTGCCGATTGGCTATCGTAGAGATTGCAGCCGGTAAACAGCCAGCTTTTGATAGCTCCGAAAGAATCCAAATTGTTTGGAACGGTGAAATCTATAATTACCGTGAGCTTCGAATTGAGTTAGAGCAACGTGGTGTCCATTTTCGTGATTCCAGCGAATCAGAAGTTGTGATTAATCTCTATTTAGAGTTCGGGCTAAATTTTATCAACAAGCTAAACGGTATGTTTGCAATTGCAATTCATGATGATCGTGACGACTCTCTTCACCTTATCCGAGACCGCATGGGCAAGAAACCACTTTGGATCTCACAGCAAACCGATGGGACTTTATTCTTTGGATCAGAAGTTCGAGCTGTGATGATTGCTCGGCCAGACAGAACTCTGCGCACTGAAATGATTTCAGAGGTGATGCAGTATGGTTATATAAACACGCCAAACTCTGCATTTAATGAGATTTACCAAGTTCCACCAGCATCGGTCTTGAGTTGGCGCAATGGGAAAATTACTTCCACCACTTATTGGAGTCCAGATTTTGAAACTAAAATTAATATCTCCTATGATAACGCGCTGGAAATTACAAAAGAACTAATCGAAGCCGCTGTCTCGCGCCGTCTAATTTCTGAACGTCCGCTAGGGTCATTTCTAAGCGGAGGCTATGACTCCACTGTTGTAACGGCATATATGTCAAAATTAATGAACGAGAAAGTGCAGACTTATTCAATTGGATTTGATAGCTCTCAATTCAATGAGGCTCACCATGCCAAGAAGGTTGCTCTTTTTTTAGGTACAAATCATCACGAAGAAATTTTGAGTCCTGACCCGTCATTAATTGTTGAGAAGATTGCATATATTATGGACCAGCCTTTTGCCGACTCATCACTCATTCCGACATATTTATTAGCTAAGTTTGCGCGTGAGAATTTGATTGTGGCGCTTGGTGGGGATGGCGGAGACGAAGTATTTGGCGGCTATGATCGCTACCTAGCGACTCCAGTTATTCAGAAACTAAATCCATTCATAGGAATTGTTGGCAAGAGTTCAAATTTAGTGGCAAAGCAATCTTTAAGTAGTCATCGAAAGTTAAGCAGAGTTGCCTCACAACTTTCGCATAAGTCCTCACTTGCTTCCCGATATAGCTCAATTCTTTCGCTAACCCAACCAAACCAGCTCTCAGCACTACTGAATCCGGGATTTTATGAATATAACTTTGAGGCCCTTTTTATAAATCATTTTGAATCAGGAAAGTTAGCTGATTTTGATCGTATGGTTAGATCAGACTTCAACAGCTATTTACCTGGTGATTTGTTAGTAAAAGCCGATATTGCGAATATGGCTAATAGTTTAGAACTGCGATCTCCAATGCTCGATGTCAATGTTGTCGAATGGGGATTTTCATTACCTCGCAAATTCAAAATTAAAGGACTTGAAACAAAACACATTCTTAAAGATGTCGCCCGTTCGCTGGTACCTGCAGATCTTATTGACAGACCCAAGATGGGTTTTGCTATCCCTAGAGCTGAGTGGATGCGTACAGGAATGAAAGAGATGGTTATTGATACTCTTACCGATCTTACTGCCACTCAACGCGGATGGTTTAATTCGATGGAAGTAGATAAGCTGATTAATCGTCACATGGGTGGCCAGAACAAGGATGAACTTTTGTGGCCGCTGTTGATGCTTGAATTATGGGCTAGGACTTGGCTCGATTAATCAACAAATTCTTGTAAAGCACTTTATGATCATTTACTGCGCGTTGTACTCCAAAGTTAGCGGCTGTGTATTCTTTGGCAGCATTCCCTAAATTGGATCTTAAACTTTTGTCACTTACAAGTTTCTCTAATGAATTTGCAATTTCTTGAACATCAAATCCAGTGACAATTCCTGTATGGCCATCTAAAACTATTTCAGTTACTGACCCTACATTTGTCGTGACGGTGGGAAGTCCAGCCATACCAGCCTGAATTAAACTCAGAGGAGTGCCTTCGTTGTCACTTGTCAAGATGACAATGTCTGCAGCCGAAAGCACTTTTTCAATATCGCTCTGCCAACCCAAAACTTTAACCGGTAGATTTTCTCGTGCTATTCTTTCTCGACACAGATTTAAGAGTTCACCGTCACCAGCAATCAAGAAATCTAAAACAACGCCACGTTTTTTTATTTCACTAACAACGTCAAGAAAGCGGTCAGGGCGTTTTATCTGAGTAACGCGCCCGATAAAAGCACATTGCAATTTTCCGATAGACAATCCAAGATCTTCCTGCGATTTTTCCTTCGTTATCAATGGCCCAATAGTAAGACCTGGAGGCATTATTTCAAATCTTTTTTTCAAACCGATCCCCGCTTTTTGTAAATCCTGCCGAACCTTGTCTCCTACTGCCAATAAAACGTCCGTATGGGAAGCTAAAATTTTTTCAGTGATTATTACCATTGATCTCTTGAATGTGCCAAAGTACCCGCTTAGTAAATGACCATGAAAAGTGTGCACACGAATTGAAGGGTGCATCGAGAATATAGAAGCTACGCGCCCTAAAATCCCAGCTTTGGCTGTGTGTGTATGAATAATGTCTGGTTTGAATTTATGAATTTCATTTACTAAAATAAGGAATGCTTTTATGTCTCCACTAAGATTAAGGCGCCGCCCAAAGCCATCAACACGCACTGCACTTAAATCAGTTGCCACAAGCTCCAAATAATCTGCTTCACCAGTTGAGCAAAAACCGGTGTATAGGCGGTGATCAAATTCCATCAAATTTATCCCCCTAAGTAATCCCGATATCTGCACTGCCGGGCCACCAATATTCATCCGGGAGATTATTCGCATCACACGAATCGGGGTTTCAGAGGTAAGGCTCATATTCCAACCTTTCCTTGCAATTCCGATAAAGTCGGCTAAAACCGGTTCAATTTATGTTGTCTGAGGTGCTAAATACTACGGGATAGAGTTAGAATTGCATTCATGATCCCCCAGAGGCCAAAAATTTTATGCATTATAGGTCAAGGCTACGTTGGTCTCCCGTTGGCTATGGCAGCCGTTGATGCCGGATGGACTGTGATTGGAGTTGATAATCTTGAACCCAAAGTCGCACAGATTAATTCAGGTGTAAGCCCAGTTGAGGACATTCCTGATTCACAACTTCAGGCGGCGATTTCTAGAGGGTCCTATAAAGCAACCACGGAATTCTCAGAAGTGTCTCAAGCGACTGTCATTGCCATCTGTGTCCCAACCCCCTTAAATGATAATCGCGAGCCAGACCTTGACTTACTGCGAAATGCCGCAGCGGGTATTGCATCGTACGTATCAAATGAAACATTAATTATTAGTGAATCTACTTCATATCCAGGGACTCTGCGCGAAATTATAATTCCGATAATTGAAAAACTAAGACGGAAAGATTCAAAAACAATTTACTATGCTTGCGCACCTGAACGTGTTAACCCAGGTGATCCAGTATGGAATCAACTAAATACTCCACGTCTTATTGGCGCTATTAATGATGAATCGCAATCTAAGGCGTTAGCATTTTATCAATCAATCTGCAATAACGTGATATTAGTTTCAAGCCCCGAAGTTGCCGAAGCAGCAAAACTCCTCGAAAATACTTTTCGCTTAGTGAATATTGCATTAGTAAATGAGTTCTCTCAGTTGTGTCATTCCAGTGGCATAAATGTTCAAGATGTTATCGATGCTGCATCTTCAAAGCCCTACGGTTTTATACCCTTTAGACCAGGTGTCGGAGTCGGCGGACACTGTATTCCTATAGATCCCTTATACTTAACTTGGTGGGCTCGACAAAATGGTAAAGTGGCTGAACTTGTAGAGTCTGCTGACTTGATTAATCACAAGATGCCAAAATACGTTGCTGAACGCGCGATGACAATTGTGCAACATACAGTAGGTAATCCTAGAATCTTAATTCTTGGAGTAGCTTATAAGTCCGGTGTGTGCGACGTCCGCGAAACTCCAGTAGCTGAGCTACGAGATCAACTACAATCCTTCGGTGCAGTTGTTGCCTGGCATGATCCATTAGTACCGGAATGGGAAGGTACGAAACCAGTTGGGATGGATTGGCCATGTGATTTAGTAATCTTGGCTACAATGCAGCCTGGCATAAACCTAGATCAATTAATTAATAATGGAGGACGAATTCTTGACTGCACAAATACAATTCAAGGTCAAATAGGAGTTACAAAACTCTAGAAACTCTTTCCATTTCTGCCGCAATATCTGAAATAATTATCGAAAGATCACGTTTAGGTTTCCAACCGACTAATTGGTTGATGACATCAATATTTGGGACCCTTCTTTCCATATCTTCGTACCCGTGACCGTAGGCTTCTTGGTACGGCATGTGCCGAATCTTACTTGATGACCCAGTTTCCTCAATAATCTTTTTAGCTAAGTCATTCATAGAAATTTCGTAATCATTTCCAATATTAATAACCTTACCAATGGTATTTTTTGAAAATGCGGTCAATAAAATAGCATCAACCACGTCGTAAACATGGACAAAGCATCTAGTCTGTTTCCCATCACCATAAATATTGATTACCTCATTCTTGAGCGCTGCTTCAATAAATCGAGGCACCACCATTCCATAAGTACCCAATTGTCGAGGACCAACGGTATTAAAGAACCTAACAATTCGCGTTTCCAACTTCCTTTCAACAAAATAGGCGTATGCCAAGGATTCATCAATCGCTTTAGCTTCACTATAAGACCACCGCAAAATTGTTGGGCTCCCGAGTATTCTATCATCAGACTCACGCAGGGAATCTGATGAATTCTTTCCATAAACCTCACTACTACTTGCAAGGAATACCGGAATATTGAAACTGTGAGCGACCTCGAGCACGTTTTCCGTTCCACGTATGTTAGTCAGCAAACTTTCAAGAGGCCTATTTACAATGTTGAAAACGCCCACGGCCGCGGCCATATGAAATACATATTCAGAATTTTCCATTAAAGAATGCAAAATTTCCAAATTAAGTACAGTTTCATTAACAACCCGAAAATTAGAGTTACCAGATTGAGAACCTAAATTCATTTCATTCCCAGTTGCAAAATTGTCTAGGGCTGTTACTTGGTGACCACTCAGCAGTAGGCGATCACATAAGTGTGATCCAATGAATCCACCACCACCAGTCACCAAAATTCTCATAGTGTAATTCTAATACAAGTTGCCGTGTATAACCATCAGAAACCGCACTAATTTATTGCTCCTTCATCCATGAAAGAGTAACCCCACTTCAATATTACTTCAATCAATTCGAATCCCACCGGAGAGAGTGGATATCCTGCAAAGTTTTTAATCATCAGTTGGGAGAGCTCTTCAGAACTTGAAAAATAATTTAGTACAACTAAAAACAAATAGTGAAAAAGTATCGCTACAATTTTCCTAACCGCTCTCTAAAACAAGAGGGAATGGTTCTTGTTTAGAAGATGAATATCCATTCAACTTATTGCCTAAAAGTGATAAACCTATATCTTCAATCCAGTTTAATTAAAACAACCATATAATATTCGCAGAAAATACCCCATGAGCTAATTTTCTCAATCTCAAAAAGGATCTTAAAAAGATGCTTGGCAAAAAATAGATTCTTAAAAAATAACTTTTCGATTTGTGGATTCATAGTTCTCCAGGGAAATATTTCAACTTTTGCAATACCATTAAAGCGTTTCCAGAAAGCGCGATTATGTTGAAAGAAATAGATTGGATTTTTATTACGAGAAAAATCCAACTTAACTTTTCCTTTAATCATTCTTTTCACTAGGACACCGATTCTAGTAAAAACTGCAGAAACACTTTTTGGATTAGAGTAGATGACGATAAGTCGCCCAGTAGGTGCCAGGTTTTTTAAAATCTTGTTAACTATCATTTCTTGTCGTTCTTTCTCAATATGGTAGAGAACATTAATTAGCACAGCTCCATCAAAAGGTCCATATTGTGCTATTTCCAGGTTTAGAAAATCCCCGTGCAAATACAGACCACGTTTACCGATTTTTTGTTTTGCAAGTTTTAGTGCTTCGTATGATAAATCTACACAAACCCTTGTATCGAATTCTTCAGAAAGTGATACATATTCAGGATACTGGATTGGTCCGCAGCCAACATCTAAAAGACTAGCTCCCTTTCCAATTTTCTCTTGAATTCTGCCCCGCACTTTACTAACATATTCTGAAGCAGCCGGATGTAGATTCTCATTAATTATCGAATCTTCACTAAACTGACCAGTATATTTCCAACCTATTTCATCATAAAATTTACCAACTTGATTATTCATGGATATCTCCCTGGTCGTAGAGCATATTATTCCTTTAAGATTAGTCAAAATTTCTTGAAACTGCGGTCCCATAACGCGTGTAATTGATAGAGTCTCTAAGCCGCAAATAAATATTTTGAATTACAAATAGTGGATTTCGGAGTAATGAAGATAAGTGCAATATCCAAGGAAACTTCATGCCCGAAGACTTAGCAGCGTAAGGATTGTAAAATTTTGTCCGCCTAAAGCGAGCACCTAAATGTAATTGTAAGCTGATACAATCAAGCGTGATTGATACAAGATATTTGCGGTGGTAATTTTTCAAGTATTTTTGGAGTTCAGCCGGATTGAGTAGAAAACGGGATGCAATTTCTGAATTTACATTAATGTAAGTATCAAACATTCTTCTGTAAATCCCGTACCAATAATGGTCATAAGTTTTATCAAAATGTTCTTGACCCTTGTGCCTTCCCCAGTACATGATCGCATCTTTGTCAAAGACGGTGTCACCTCGCATTGCAACTTGCACAAAAGAATCCTCGGGGAATCCACCAGTAGAAAAAAAAGTATCAGCTACATCACGAACTAAATCTGTTTTTGAAACAAATTGGAAACCAGGATTTGGGTTATAAAAAGGATATTTCCCACTCAAATGTTTCTTAATTAAATCTAGCCCAGATTCACATTCAGGTCTAGTCCGCCAATCGTTTTCTCGAGATTTACGATGAACAATTTGCTTTGATTCATGAAAATAAGAAGCAGGTAATCCAATTCCAGTCACCGCATGAGGATATTTTCTAAATAAAATTGCCATTCTTTCAAAGAAATCAAGTTCGAGAAAATCATCATCGTTCATTGTGAAAAAAAAGTTACCAGTGGATATTCGCAATGCAGCTTGTCCTGGCCACCGATGTAATGAAAAAACTTCACTACGCACAAATGTATCAACAGGAAAATTCACAATTTCCCAACCGGCTAGGTTTAATCCAAGAGAGTTTATTATTGAAAGAGAGTACCCGCTTCCATTTACAAGAATCTTTTGAAGGCTGGAATATGTTTGATTGTTCAGTGAAGTTACAGATTTTGATGTGATTTCTGGCCGTGTTGGACCACCAATAAATATTGCTGCGCTAAAAGTTATATCCACCATCAATTCCCTCTATTAAGAAATAATTGCCACCCGTGTAGTCAAATTATAGCGAAATAGAACGAGTAATAGGCTGATTGTATGTAACAATTAACCATGCGAATAGTGATTATTCCCGCAAGGGGCGGTAGTAAGGGAATCAAGGGGAAAAATCTGAAGCAGGTGGGTGGGCTTACTTTGGTTGAAAGAGCTATCAAAGTTGCAAAAAGTATTAATCCAGAATTAATTATTCTGTCAACTGATTCAAGTGAAATTAGAAATTTGGGCATAAAAGAGGAGATAACAACCCTTGCCAGATCATCAGAAACAGCAAGTGACAATGCTTCTACTGAATCAGTAGTCATGGAAGTTCTAAATAGTTTAGAGAAGCCTTGGAGTAAAGTTGATGTTGCTGGAATAATTCAACCCACCTCACCGTTTATTGACTCAGAAACTCTCGCGGATTGTTTATCACTCGCAGAAAGCGGCTATTCTGCATTTTCTGCGGTTCAGAATCATATCCATTTGTGGAGTGAGTCAAACGGAAATTGGATGCCCGTCAATCACCCAGCCAATAAACGCATTCGCCGACAAGATCGCCCTTCAGAAGTTAGAGAGACTGGTGCAGTTTATGCTTTTCCTATAATCCAATTTTTAAAGCACCAGTATAGATTTTGTTCACCACCTCGCCCAGTGATAGTTTCAGAGGTGGATCAGATCGAAATAGATTCACCTCTTGATCTTTGGATTGCGCAAAAATTAGCAGGCTTTAATCCGGAATCAAAACGTGCTTTGCACCTCTCAAATTTGAGAAAACCTAAGTTATTTGTGACCGATTTCGATGGATGTTTAACCGACGACACAGTTTGTACAGATGAAATAGGGGTAGAGTCAGTTATATGCAGTAGAAAAGATGGGCTAGCAGTACAGAGATTCATTGATGCTGGTGTGGAAACCTTGATATTAAGTAGTGAAAAAAATATGGCTGTGAAAAAACGTGCAGAGAAAATCGGAATCAATATAGTATATGGAGTGAGCGATAAAGTGAAAACTCTCGAAAATATTTTGATTAGCAAATCAATTTCTTGGGGTGATATTTGGTATTGTGGAAATGATCTAAATGACTTGAAATTAATTCAGATCGCAGGTCTTGGTATTTGCCCATCCGACGCCGTCGACGAAATAAAATCTTGCGCAGATTTAATTCTTGAAACAAAAGGTGGAGCGGGAATTTTACCAGAAGTAATTCGATTAGTTGAGGTGATCAAATGAATTCTGAATTAAAATATTTGAGCGTTGGAGATTGCACAATCGGCGAAGGATACCCTGTTTATATCGTTGCTGAAATTGGCATAAATCATAATGGAGATGTAGGAATCGCTAAATCGCTTATTGATGTTGCAGCAAAAGCCGGAGCGAATGCGGTGAAGTTTCAAAAAAGGACACCTGAACTTTGTGTTCCACCAACTCAAATGAATATTATGCGCCAAACCCCATGGGGGGAAATGTCCTACCTTGAATATAGAAAGAGAATCGAGTTTGGAGATGAAGAGTATTACGATCTAGAAAAGTATGCCGCTCAGAAAAATATAGAATTATTCGTATCTCCATGGGATATCCCAAGCCTCAAATTTGCAATTGAACACGGGCATAATTTAATAAAAGTTGCATCAGCATCATTAACTCATATTGAATTATTAAGAGAGATAAGGAAGTCAGGTTTACCAGTGATTGCCTCCACGGGCATGTCCACGTTGTTTCAAATAGATGCTGCCCTTGAAATTTTGGACCGAGATTCGCTCGTTCTTTGTCACACGACTAGCTCTTATCCCTGTAATCCAAATGAGCTGAATCTAAGAATGATTAACACCCTTAAAAGCAGATATGGTATTCCAATTGGCTACTCAGGACATGAGACAGGATTATCGACATCTGTCGCAGCAGTTGCATTGGGGGCAGTATTTCTTGAGCGACATATCACATTGGATCGGACGCTATGGGGAAGCGACCAAGCTGCCTCTGTTGAGCCTTTAGGCTTTGCTAAATTGATAAGAGATGTTCGAAACCTTGAGGTTGCATTAGGAGATGGAGTGAAAAAAGTTTATGAAAGTGAGAGAGTGCCGATGGAGCGCCTCCGACTAAATTGAGATAAGGAGTTTGAAATTTCAAAAACTTTTCAGTTAGCACGTAATTCACTCATTGGAGTCGCTGTGAGAGATAGGATTAAGCACTGGCCCGGGTATCAGCAAGCACCAAGAATGAACTCATTAGACCTTTACAAAATGAAAATACGAGTCACACTTTCCCTAGTATCTCAAACTCTAATCATGAATTCGGAGACTCGAAGAAAAATCAAGGCAACGACTTTATTAAAAGGAACTTGTTCAGGAAAGTTACTATTAGTTGGAAATGGACCCTCAGCGGATAATTTGACACTTAAGCAAGCTCTTCGATTTCGTTCCTTAGGGGGGAAAATAGCAGTGATGAATGGTTATTTTAAATCCGAGATTTCTAAACAACTCATACCCGATTACTATTTCATCGCCGATCCAGAACACTGGCAACCCACCAGAAAAGTGAATGTCAATTTAAATCACGACATTTCAAGCTATATCTCTAGATACTCTTCAAAAATAATAGTCGTGCAACCTGCGAATCAGCCTCCTTTGGTTTCAGATGGCGCCAAAATTATTTACACGGACCATCGTTCCGTGCAGGGACTGTTGAGACTTTCAAAGCCTAATAGACCTTGGGGTTTATGTGCTTCGATAGCACTGATGTCAATCGCAACTCTAAAATTTCTTGGCTACAACCAAATATTCTTTACAGGATTAGATTCAAATCACCTATTTTTCTATGAAGTGGATCATATGAATAGAGTAGTTAACAGATCCAATGGACAGCATTTCTATTCCGACCCCGAACCTAACTTAGATTCGACAGAGTTTATCAAGGATTTTAAATCAGAAATACCCCTAAGGCCATATCGCCATTTAGGAGATTTAGCTTACGGACAAGGACTTTTCATGCTTGATCTCTATATGCTTTGTCGAAACAATTGTATAAATGTTGGTAATGACTTGACAAACGACTCTGCACCGAGAGCCTCGTTGTTAGAATGAAGAAACATAGTCTGTGCCATATTCTACCTGGCGGTAGTCAAAAATTCATAAATTCACATTTGTATGAGATTGAATCTGCGCTAGAAAAGGTTAAGAGAATTGATGGTTGGCTTTCATTTGACGACGCTGTTTCGTTCTACCTTTTGCTAAAAATTCAGAAAGACTTCTCAATCTCAGGCACTGTGCTAGAAATTGGAGTTTATAGAGGGAAGAGTGCCATTTATATCGCACAACTTTTAGATCCAGACGAAAGATTTTTTTGTTGCGACATATTCGAAGGAGAGACTGAAATTTTAAACTCTCTTGAAATTGAAGAGTCTTATCCGTCCCTTTCAAGGCGGAGTTTTGAAGAAAATTTCATGGAGAATCTGGGCTATCTACCTGACATTTTCCAGTTAACTTCTGGAGTTTTCTGGAGTGAACTGAATGATATTCTTTTTCGAATGATTCATATCGATGGCAGTCACTTATACGAGATTGTTAAGAATGACTTAATTTCTGCGACTAAATTTATACAACCTTCTACCGGGATAATCGTGGTTGATGATTTTCGGGCCCAACATACAGTGGGAGTGAGCTTGGCTGTTTGGGAGACAATTATCTCAATGAAATTAAGGCCTATAGTTATCACATCTGCGAAAATATATCTTGTGAAGCCTGAATTCAATTTAGACTTGCAGTATTTTTCAGATTTCTTAGGCCTACAGAAAATTGATTATGCTATCGAGGAGATTCTAGGTAATAAAGTAATTAGAATAAAAAATACCACCGACATAAATCTTTATAAAAATCGGTCTTTAATTAAAGACTGGATTCCTCCAATTTTAGTTAATTTTCTCCAGGCTCAAAAATCTGTAACAAAATTTCGGATTTTTTTGGCTAATTTCGCTAAATCAACACTTAGGCCATCCCGTAAACCATTTAGTGCTGCACTCTTCTCGAAGATTAAAGACAGAGATTGACTTAAAATGAATTTCTTTTTTAATTCATTTCTTGTAACTAGTTTGAACTCCAAATTATTTCTAGCGTTATTTAATAGTCGCTGTCGGTAGTGGTAACTTAGATTCTGACTTGTTTTTGAATTCGGTACAGAACTTTTTCTAACTAGTTTTGCATTCGCTTGGAGAGAGCAAGAATAATTCTGAGCCATAGTTATAAAGATGCCTGGAAAATCTTCAGATATCTTGTGGCCCCGAGCAAGAGCAGTAGATAGACCCGAGAAATGAATAAATCTGAGATTTTGGCCATCCGCATAAATATCACCATTTATTAATTCTAGTTTTCTCTCGTCGAGATTCCAGGGGGCAATGTTGTATCCTTTATGTGAGACTAAACCAAATTCAAATAGAGCTGGAACAAAATCAATCCATTTTTGATCGGTGAAGACTGGCTCATTTGGAAATTTAGAGCTGTAGCACAGCAGCCTTGCGCTCCACCAGAGCAACATTTTTTCTGCTTTAGTGCCGACTGATATGTAACCAAGATTAAAGACTCCGTATTTCAAGAATTTTAGTTCACTAAAATCTTTTGAGTTCAGAGTTGATGGGGTTAATCTATGTGGGGTAAGGGCGATACCTTTAAGCCTGGCTAATTCCATACCTTCAGAAATTTCTGATAGTAGAAGAGTATCTGGGTCCAAGAATGTTACAGTATTTGTTTCGCTGTCAAGCAATTTCATTAGTAAAAATGGTTTCAATGAAGTTGCAAATTCCATTGTGTCATAATAATTTCTCATATTAGTAAGCTGTTGGGAACTAATTGCCAGTTCATATGGATGCATAATGTCTACGTTGGGTAATAGACTCGAAAAATCAAATTCTTCATCCAAATCTGTGACTAATATAGTAATTGATATCTGTGGATAAATATTTCGGGCAGATTGAAGGAGTGTCATAGCTTGGGGCAGATAATTTAGAGCAATAATTGTGCAGAGTTTATCCATAACCATTAGATTACACCGAAAGGTAAAAAATGAATCAAATTTGGCTGAAGAAACTATGGCGTAAAATACAATTTTTTGTGCAATTGCCTGGTGAAATACGGAAATTAATTGGGGCTAAATTACGTCTTCAACTTTTGAAGGATGCAGGGTTAGTTGTAATGGATAAACATACTTACGGGCTACCAAACATCTATTTCTGGGATCAGAATACGAAGTTGACTATTGGAAAATTCTGTTCAATTGCAGAGGGAGTAACCTTCATATTGGGTGGAGAGCATAGGTTAGATTGGGTATCAACTTACCCTTTTAGTGAATTTACCCAGAATTGGTCCCATGCCACCGGAGTTACGGGACACCCAGCGACTAAAGGTGATATAAATATTGGTCACGATGTTTGGATTGGTCATGGGGCAATGATTTTATCAGGAGTCACAATAGGTAACGGTGCTGTAGTTGGCGCAGGTTCAGTAGTAGCTAAGAATATTCCGCCATATGCGGTTGTAGCTGGGAATCCAGCTACAGTAATTAAGTTTCGATTCAATGAAAAAGATATAGCTCATCTTCAAAATTACAATTGGTGGGAATTAAGTGACTCGGAAATTAATAACATAGTTGTTTCATTAATGGAAAAACCTAACTTCTCTGAATTAAATTAATTAAGTACTTTCCATAGCTATTTCCATTGAAACTTGACCCTAGCTCAATTAAATTTTCAGATGAAATCCACCCACTTCTCCAAGCGATTTCTTCTAAACATGCAACTTTCAATCCTTGTCTCTCTTCAATAATGCGAATAAATTGGGAAGCGTCATGCAAGGAGTCGAAGGTACCTGTATCAAGCCAAGCGGTTCCACGTGGCAAAATATCTACTGAAAGATTCTTACTCCTTAGATAAAATGCATTCACATCGGTAATTTCTAACTCTCCTCGAAGACTCGGTACAATACTCTTCACAATCTCAGATACCGTGTGATCGTAAAAATACAAACCAGGTATTGCAAATTTGGATTTAGGCGACATAGGTTTTTCTTCGATAGAAATTGGTCTGCCAGAATCATCCAATTCAATCACCCCATACCTCTCGGGGTCACTAACTTCATATGCAAAAATCTGAGCGCCAGATACTCCAACCAATTTTTTTAGCCTAGAACCCAGACTATGACCATAAAAAATGTTATCTCCAAGGATCAGAGCAATGTCATCGTTCCCAATGAATTTTTCACCGATCAATAAAGATTCTGCGATCCCTTTCGGAAATTCTTGAACCTCATAAGTTAAATTAATTCCAAACTTAGTTCCATCGCCGAGTAAGTTTTTAAACGCAAATTGATCAGAAGAAGTTGTAATTAAAAGAATGTCACGAATTCCAGCTAACATAAGAGTCGAGAGTGGGTAGTAAATCAAAGGCTTGTCATGTATTGGAAGCAATTGTTTGCTTGTGCCTCGTGTGATTGGCCAAAGTCTAGAGCCTGTGCCGCCTGCAAGAACGATTCCCTTCATATAAGAAGTGTACTTGAATAGTAAGATGGCTGCTATGAGAAGATTGGGGGTTATTAATTGCGAGCGGTAATTACTGGGGGAGCAGGATTCATAGGCTCCAATTTTGTTAGGCGCATTCTTGATGGCACGCTGATTGGCGTATCTGAAATTGTTATAATCGACAAATTAACTTACGCGGGTTCTCTCACAAATTTTTCGTCGCAAGAGAGACAGAATTTCGAATTCATAAAAGGTGATATCTGTGATGAAAATTTAGCCCGGAGGGTTATTAGAAAAAATGACGTTATAGTGAATTTTGCTGCTGAATCGCACGTTGATAGATCCATTGATTCTCCAAATAGTTTTGTAAATACAAATATTCTTGGAACACAAAATTTACTCGAAATTGCACGACAAAATGATAATAATACTTTTATACAGATCTCCACTGATGAGGTCTACGGAAGTATTGACTCTGGATTATCGTTTGAAACTGACAACCTTTTACCGAATTCTCCCTATGCTGCATCAAAAGCATCTTCTGAGTTACTGGCTAGATCTTATAAAAATACTTTTGACATGGACATTCGGATTACCAGATGTTCAAATAATTATGGACCGTATCAGTTTCCTGAAAAACTCATTCCAGTTTTTATAACAAATTTGATTGATAGCATACCAATTCCAATCTATGGAGATGGCGAAAATATAAGGGAATGGATTCATGTGGATGACCATTGCAGAGCAATTAATTCCGTAATTTTCGAAGGCAGCAGTGGGGACATATTTAATATTGGAAGCGGTGTTCATAAGACTAATAATCAGATTGCTGAATTAATCCTAGAGTCTTTTAGTTTAGGACCAGAACTTATTAAATTCGTCCCTGACAGAAGAGGTCACGACATACGGTATGCTCTAAATTCAACTAGAATTGCAAACATTCTTGGTTTTAAGCCGCTAATAAATTTTGAATCAGGAATAATGGAAACAATAACTTGGTATAAAGAACATGAAAATTGGTGGCGCCCATTAAAAAGAAATTAACATGCATAATTTTGGGTGGAAATGGTCTATTGGGCAATTCTTTACAAAAAGTTTTCATAAGTTTGGGTGTTGATTTTCTTGCTCCAACCCGAGAAATGCTTGACTTAACCGATCAAAAATTGCTGCTTAGCTACCTGAATAGGGTAAAACCCTCGTTTGTTGTAAACTGCGCGGCTTGGACTGACGTAGACTCAGCAGAGTCTAACGAAAATAGCGTTCGAAAAATAAATACAAATCTCCCATTGTCCTTGGTACTGGCATCATTAGATTTAGGATTTCGACTCATTCAAATATCTACCGACTATGTTTTTTCGGGAATACGAAAGGAGCCTTGGACTGAACTAGATGTCCCATCACCACTGGGGGTATATGGCAAAAGTAAAGCGGAAGCAGAAGAAGTTATCTTAAAATTAAACCCCACTAATTCAGTCATAATTCGAACTGCTTGGCTTTATGGAATTACCAAAGACAACTTTGCCAAAAAGATTTGTCGTAAAATTATAAACCTAGAATCAGAAATTGAAGTTGTTGCAGACCAATTTGGTCAACCAACATTAGTTACTGATCTTGCATTTAAGATAGCCGAAGTGGTATTAAGTGAAATACCAGCAGGAATTTATCATGGAACGAATGGTGGAAGTGCGTCATGGTTTGATTTTGCTCAATCTCTGGTAGAAATGTCGGGTTACAGAAATATTCAATTATTTCCAATTTCTAGGATAGAATTAGATTTGAAAGCTGAGAGGCCACAATACACCGTATTAGGTCATGATAATTGGTGTTCAAACGGGTTATCCCCAATTCGGAATTGGGAAATTGCTTTACACGAAGTGTTTCCAATACTGTTTGATTCCGTTTTAAACGAGGTGAAAAATGTTAATTAGTGAATTAAAGATTAAAGATGCTTTCATTATCAATTCTACAACTTACAAAGATGAGCGAGGCTCATTTCGCGAGTGGTTTAAAGCTTCTGAAATCAAAGCTGAGCTTGGAAGAAATTTTAATGTAGCACAAGCAAACGTTTCCAATTCTAAAATGGGCGTTGCCAGGGGTATCCATTATAGTTTGAATCCAATCGGTCAGGAAAAGTGGGTAACTTGTGTTGCTGGCTCAATTTGGGATGTAATTGTTGACTTGCGACCAGATTCAACAACCTTCATGATGTGGGAAGGGGTGTTTTTAAATGGCTCCAATTCCCAGTCTGTTCTTATTGGGAATGGATTGGGGCACGCATTTTTATCTCTCGAAAATAATTCTGTTGTTTCCTATCTCACTACTAGCGAGTATTCACCAAATGATGAGAGGGAAATAGACTTATTCGACAATGATATTGGAATATCGTGGACTTCACCAGTTACATCTGTTTCAATTAAAGATAGTGAAGCTGAAACTTTAAGACAAAAACTAGCAAAATCTGATTTACCTTTTAGCTCTAGTTAGATCCAATTTCTAAACCTTTTAGGTACTCAATCCATTTTGAGCAGATAATGGTGGGATTTCGATTAACTAAATTCTGTTCGACAATATCACCCGGAACTATTAGCTTTTCTAATTGTTGAGAAAAATGACTAATTCTGCTGACAAACTCGGCGACACCGTTGCAGTAATTTTCTCGAGGGAATCCGAATCGACGAAGCTCAGTGATATCTGAAACTAGTATTGGAACATTGCTAGATATTCCCTCTAAAATCACTAACCCGTCCCCCTCTCTTGCGGAAGGCACGATCAATAAATCTCCTGGTAAGTATCTGTCCCAAGGGTTGTGAAGGTACCCAATAAAATCGATTCTTAATTCGTTTTGATTCGAAAAATTCTCTAGGTGTTTTGACATCAGGCCTGTTCCAATTACCACACCTGGGAGTTTGGTTTGACGGCAAATTTCGAGAAAATCTTGCGGTCTTTTATCTTGGGCCTCCAATCTCCCAATAAAAACAAGTCTTCTCAACAGAGATTCCTTACCTGTATTCAACTTTATAGAAGTAGGGTGCGGAAGCGAGTTTTCGATTACAATTTTTGGATTTTGTGATTTTGGCCAAATTTTCACATGGCTCGATACGCTGACCCATTCAGAATTTTTGAATTTCAAAGCTTTCCGAACGAGTTTACCGAGTAGTTTACGTTTAGACCAAGGATTTGAAGAATGTTCGACAACAATCAGTTTAGTTCTTTGAAAAAGAAACGCCCCGAGAAATTCCGGAAGGTCTGTATTCAAAATGACGATACTTGGTTGTAATTTGCGGACCAATCCATTGAATTTGATAGTTGCGACTAAAATTGAAACCAGACCACTTTGCCATACTCTGTTTAGTGGGAATATTGGGCATCTAACAGATATTAAATCTTGAGGACTGCTATTCACCGGAATTAGAACAACGTTCATTCGTTCGCTATGGAATTCATTCACTAAAATATTCATTGCTCTCTCAGCACCACCACCTGTGAGTGAATTTGTTACCACAGCTACTCTAAGCATCGCCACTATTCCCATATTTACTAGCAACAAAAATCTTTATGCGCTCACAAATTTCACCATTTACGGCCTCCTCCGACCAGGTGCTGGTGAAAGCATCACTCAGGAAAAATTCTTTTGCTACCGTTAATTTTGATTCTATTGCCTGCTCTTTCACCGTTAAAACATATTCATAAATTTCTTGAGGATCACCCGAAAAATTGTTAATCAAATCTTTCGGGAAAGGAAGTTTACTTACGTCAGGACCGATATAAATTGGGATGCATCCGTTCAAAAGCGCATCGAAGACTTTTTCGCTAATATAGTCATTCGAATTTTCTACAATCATTGAAAATTTAGATTGCTTTAAGATTTGATGCTTATCATTTATGACTCCAAAGGTAGTTTTGTAGCGTCGGAAGAAGTTTCCATATACAGATCGGAGGTTCGGCATCTTTCCAGATAGGATTGAAAATCGAATCGTACCAATTCTGTTTCTAATTCGATTTTTCCAATCTCCAACCCAAAGTGCACCATAAACTTGAAGCCCTAGGTGTTCGAGATCCATCGCAAGATTTCTCCTTAAGGCATAGTTACTGTTTTTAATTGGGCTAACTTTGTTTGAGGCAATCATAGAGAGAGTTATTGGCCTGTTTTTCCAATTGGCATACCGATAGATTCCTTCTTTTTCATTATCGGTTACTAACTTTGCAATTGACTTACTTTTGCTACTGGGATGCATTGGATTTGCTTGGTAAGAATAGGGACAGCCGATATCAATTTTTGTTGGAATCGCTTCTGAAATGTGTCCTGGGGATATGATTAACCCGTATAGTTTTTCGATATTTGGCTTATATTGCGCTGGATGAACTGAGATAGGTTCGTATCTAACAAGAATTGTATTTTTGGCTAGACCCCCAGCACGCTTGAATTTGCGAAGTGCTTGGGAGCTATGGTCTACGCATAGCAAGAAGTTTCCAGTGAATTTTTCTGTTAATTCAAAATCATGTTTTAGTTGGTTTAGTAAGGAACTCCCTTTACCATGGTTAAGATTTGAAAGGGGGGGATTAGGTGTCCCAGAAACTGAGAATACGGCCTTCTTCGCCATCATCACCTTTCTTTTGCAAACGCTGTCCTAATCTTAACTTAAAATCAACCCAAATCTTGATGCCACAACCCGATCATCAAGTAACTTTATACAGATGGGCTAGACTCCTCACAATTGAATCTTAAACAATAGTCGTCGTGGAAACGTGCTAGGGATGCCACGCTTAGTCCGATTTCGTGGGTGTACTCATAATCTCGCACCAGCATCAAGAGTAATTTTTCACCGTCTGTTAGAATTGAAAATATGGAAATCAGAGCAATAATCCGAA
This sequence comes from Actinomycetota bacterium, assembly GCA_947477185.1. Classification (GTDB taxonomy): domain Bacteria; phylum Actinomycetota; class Actinomycetes; order Nanopelagicales; family Nanopelagicaceae; genus Planktophila. Next base: position 1,651 of record CANJTH010000004.1, on the reverse strand, counting down.
ATCGGATCAATTTTGCACAGGTTATGAGAAACAGAGATTCACTTTTTTTAAAAGTGTTTGATTTGTTCCGAATGAAAGATAAGCAAACTTTGGTTCTAATCGCAGCAATTCAAATAGTAATATCGTTTCTGGATTTAATTGGAATTGCCGCGCTTGGGCTTTTGAGCACGATTGCATTTACCGACCAATTAACATCAAGTAAGCCAAAGATATTTATTTGGCTTATCAATATCTTTAGAATTAATAATAGAGAAATGAACTTTCAAACATATTTACTTGGTTCAGTGGCTATAAGTTTGCTATTGGTCCGCACAGGTCTTTCCATATTTGTAACTAGAAAAACAATCAAATTCTTGAGTATCAAGTCTGCAAACCTAACGAAAGATCTAGTGAGTCAATTATTGAACCTGTCCATAGTCGAATTACAAAATTATACTTCTCAACAAACAATATATAACTTAACTGTCGGAGTTCAAAGTGTAACAATGCAGGTTGTGGCATCTGCAATTGTGCTTGTTTCCGACTTTTCATTGCTTTTCCTGCTCGGCGGAGGCCTATTTTTTCTAAACTTCGCTACTGCAATTATCACATTACTCACTTTCCTAATTGTGGGTGTATTACTACACAAAATTGTTAGTAAAAAAGGCCAAATTTACGGATTGCAAAGTTCGAAGTTAAATATCAAGAGCAACGAGAAATTATCCGAGATCTTCATGACTTTCAGAGAATTATTCGTTAAAAATAGGCAATCCTATTACTTGGAATCAGTTGGCTTAATAAGAAATGATTTAGGAAAAGTTTCTGCTAAAATGATGTTCTTACCATATTTTGGAAAATATTTAATCGAAACTTCAATTTTTTTGGGCACGACTGTGTTATTAGTAAGTCAGATAGTTATGAATGATTCTAGTAAAGCGATCGTGGCTCTGACTGTTTTTTTGGCAGCTGGTATGCGAATTGCTCCTGCTGTCTTAAGAGTTCAGCAAGGCTTACTTCAAATAAGAGTAGGACTGGGTGTGGCGAACCCCACTCTCGATTTGATTGCAAAATTGAAAAGAGGTGGTCCCCTCCAAACAATAAACCTGGTGCCTGTTCGACAGGAGAGATTTTCATCAGAGATAGTGCTTCATGAAATTAGTTTTCGTTATTCTAGCCAGAATAAAAATGCTATTAATCGACTAAATTTGCATGTTTTGGCTGGAGAATTTGTTGCAGTAATAGGTCCTTCAGGTGCAGGGAAATCGACTTTAGTAGACTTAATGCTTGGCTTAGTACCCCCAAGTAATGGCCAAGTGTTGATTTCAGGAGTAACCCCGAGTCTGGCTATCCAAGGATGGCCTGGAAAGATTGCCTATGTCCCCCAGGATATAGCTTTGATAGATGGCACGATTCGAGAAAATGTTTCGTTGGGGTATCCTGCCAGTGAAGTTAATGAGGAAAGTGTGAAAAGGTCTATTGAGTTGGCAGCACTTGATCCATTTGTGGAGTCATTACCTAATGGCCTGTCAACTCGAGTCGGAGAAAATGGTGCTCGCTTGAGTGGTGGACAAAAACAACGTATTGGTATTGCACGTGCCCTCTATTCAGATCCGGAAATTCTTATCCTAGATGAAGCGACTAGCGCTTTGGACATCGGAACAGAATCAGAAAT
>CANJTH010000003.1:0-50098 GCA_947477185.1 Actinomycetota bacterium | reverse complement strand
GTCGCATCAACGCATCTAACCCTTGCTCTGAGTACATGTCACTGGATAACTCATCATGTAACTTGGCCTCTCTTAACTTAATGAAGTTTCTTAAGGCCGATGGATCATTTGATGCAAAGACCTTTGGTAAAGCCTGTGAGCTCATCATCACATCGATGGATATCTCAATCTGCTTTGCAGACTTTCCAACCGAGGCTATCGGCGATACAACTAAGGCCTATCGCCAGCTAGGAATCGGATATGCAAACCTAGGTGCGCTCTTGATGGCATCGGGTCTTGCCTATGACTCAGAGGGCGGACGTGCATTAGCAGGGGCCATCACATCATTGATGAGTGGAATTACATACAAGCGCTCAGCAGAACTGGCAGGTATTGTCGGGCCATATGCAGGCTTTGCACAGAATGCTAAGCCTCACGCCCGCGTGATGCGCAAGCATGCATCGGCTTCAAGTGCGGCAAAGTCTGAGACAACCCTTGATCGCGATGTATGGAGTGAGGCCAATAAGGCCTGGGATGCATGTCTTTCAACGGGAGATAAGAATGGATGGCGCAACGCCCAGATCTCAGTTCTAGCACCAACTGGCACAATCGGTTTGATGATGGACTGCGATACAACTGGTATCGAGCCTGACTTCTCACTGGTTAAGTTTAAGAAGCTCGTCGGCGGCGGATCTATGCAGATCGTTAACCAGACAGTTCCTGCAGCCCTTCGTAAATTGGGTTATGCCGAGGAGACAATCGAGGCGATCGTCGAATTCATCGCAACACATGGTCACGTCATCGATGCTCCAGGGTTAAAGCTCGAGCACTACGACATCTTTGACTGCGCACTTGGTGCAAGATCGATTGCAGCTATGGGCCACGTGCGCATGATGGCTGCATGCCAGCCCTTCTTATCAGGTGCGATTTCAAAGACGGTCAACCTTCCAGAGGATGCAACCGTTGAAGAGGTTGAAGATGTCTACTTCCAAGCATGGAAGATGGGCGTCAAGGCACTGGCTGTCTATCGCGATAACTGCAAAGTTGGCCAACCATTATCTGATGGCAAGGCAAAGAAGAAAGAGATTGAAGTCGAGAGCGCCCATCCTGCAACACCAGTACGCAAACGTCTTCCAAAGTCACGCCCATCAACGACTACATCGTTTTCTGTTGGCGGGGCAGAGGGTTACATGACATCGGGTGCATATGCCGATGGCGCACTCGGTGAAGTATTCCTCAAGCTCGGCAAGCAGGGATCAACGTTGGCCGGCGTCATGGATGCATTCTCAATCGCAGTATCAATTGGATTGCAGTACGGAGTCCCACTAGAGACCTTCGTAGAAAAATTCACGAACCTGCGCTTTGAGCCAGCGGGCATGACAGATGATGCAGATATTCGCATGGCACAGTCCATGATGGATTACATCTTCCGTCGCTTAGCACTCGATTACCTGCCATTTGAATCACGTAGTGCAATGGCCCTCTACACATCTTCAGAGCGTGCCCGTGCATTAGAGACTGGTGAGTACACCGAAGATGGTGTTGAAGATTACGAGAACCTTGAAGTAACTGCCCCGATTGCACCAGTTGTAGTTGCACCTAAGCCAGTATCAATCACAATTGATAGCAAGCAAGAGTTCGGCTCATCAACTGAGTTAATGGAGGCGCTCTCTGGTGTTAAAGCAGATGCACCTTTGTGTATGACCTGTGGTGTAAAGATGCGCATGTCAGGTGCTTGCTATGTATGCGAAGGGTGTGGAAACACATCTGGTTGCTCATAACTAATAATTACAAGTAGTTAAAACCCCACCAATCAATGTGATTAGTGGGGTTTTTTTACTATGTAGTTCTGTGGGACATTGCAAAAATCTGGGAAAAAGTGAAAGACATGCCACGGTCAATCTCTGAAAATAAGAAATCCCCGACTCAAGAATCTTGAATCGGGGACATCTTCTTACCCTCGTAGGAAGAACTATAAAAAATTTAGCTTTCAGCAATATCTATACATTGGTTGCACTGTTTGCACCAATGGGAATTACAAAGCGTCCGAAAGTCATTACTCCCTTCGGACGCTCAATGCACGAATAATCAGTCATAGGGTCGCCCTCAACAAATATTAAATCAGCCGAGGTTCCAGGTTCTGGAGAAGTTTGACCACCCAAGCCATTGAGTTCGCGCGAACTCGAGGTTGCCGCATGAAGGGTTTGAAGGCGTGTGAGTCCTGCAGATTCGAGGAGTGCTATTTCTCGATGTGTTCGCGGGCCAATTGGATTTAGATCGGCGCCAGTTGCGATTTTTACTCCAGCTGCGACACATGCAAGTAGAGATTCCGCATGCTTTTTAGCTGCAATTTTCGCTCTATCTTTTGCATGGCTAGGCCAACCGTCATTCTCCATCATTTCAAAATCATGTGTGACACCGATTGTCGGCACCAACCAGGTGCCATTTTTAGCTAACGTAGCCGCAGTTTTCTCGTCTAGGGCATATCCGTGCTCGATAGACCTTCCACCTAAATTAGAAAAACGTTCGGCAATTCGTGCACCACCGCAGTGTGCCGCCACTGGAATTCCCCGATTCTTCGCAATCTCCATTACGGCGGCGAGTTCGTCGTCGGTGAACTGGCTATCTTCAACGGTTTCATGTTCGCTATAGAGCCCACCGGTGATCATTAACTTGATCCAGTCAACGCCTTGTTCCACAAGTGAGCGCGCAACTTTCCGCATCTCATCGGCACCATCTGCAGGTATTTCCCATATTGCATCAATCGCTCGCCTCGGGAATGCAGTTCCATGTCCACCGGTAGTTCTAATTCCAGCACCCGCACAAAGAAGGCGAGGCCCCAAATAAGTTCCATTGGCAAGAGCTTTTGCCCAAGCAATATCTACCCGACTTGCATCGGCTACTGCTCGAACACCAGTCACTCCGTATGCTGCAGCCTCCAATAGATTTGCACCAGCACGTACCGCCCATTCCGCCGGTCCCTCGAAATATCCTTGAGCAGTAGTGTCATACATCAAACCTCCTGGATGGGCATGGCAATCCCAAAGACCAAACATGACGGTCAGTCCAGAGGCATCGATAATCTTGGGATCTATTAATGTATCTAAGGCAACTACTTTTCCTGATTTAACGGCTAAGACTTTTTTGTGAGATTCGCCAGTAGCGCTGTCGAATACGACCGCACCTTGGATTAGGAATTCATCATGCATATCAACTCTTCTCTCTAGCGTGGAAGTTTTCGGAAAATAATTCTTGGGCACGTAGGCAAGAAGTTATTCGGTCTGATGAGAATAATTCGGCTGTGACCTCACGTTCTCTACAATGGGATATGGCGTGGACGCACCTTGGTGCAAATGGACATCCCGAATGAGGAACCTCTTCCTTTCGGAAAAGTTGCAATTTTTCTCGTTCGCTCTCATTTTCTATTTTGAGAGTTGATGCAGCTAATAAAGCTTGTGTGTAAGGGTGGATAGGGGAGGCGCATATATCATCAGTGTCACCAACTTCCATGATTTTTCCTGCATACATAACAACAATGCGATCTGACACATGTCGGACAACAGCAAGGTCATGACTAATGAAAAGCATAGCTACTCCAAGACGTTTTTGGATGTCCAAAAAAAGATTGACTATTTGCGCCTGCACTGAGACATCCAAAGCCGAAACTGGTTCATCGCAAATTAGAAGTTTCGGATCCAAAGCTAGAGCGCGAGCGATATTGACCCGCTGTAATTGACCGCCAGATAACTGACTTGGATACTTTTGACCAAAATCTTTGTCAAGTGCTACTGCTGCCATGAGCTCTTGAACTTTCGCCGTCCGCGAAGCCCCTGTCCCGATTTTATTAATTACTAGCGGCTCTGCAATAGACCAAGCAATTGTTTTTCTAGAGTCGAGGGAGAGGAAAGGGTGCTGAAAAACTGCTTGAACATCACGGCGAAAGCCTCTTGATTTATCGTGCAATTGATCTTTCAGATCAACCCCATTGAACTTGATGGAACCAGAGTCCAAAGTTTCGAGTCCCAGTGCTAGGTTTGCAAGGGTCGACTTTCCAGAACCTGATTCTCCTACGAGTCCAACGACTTGGCCCTCAGAAATTGTTAAATTTACAGATTGGCATGCACGAACAATTGAAGATTCTGATTTATAAGACTTGCTCACATTTTCAAATTGTAATATGTGTGCCATGAGGCTTCTCCATTAGTGTAACTACTTCGGAAGTTCTATGACAGGCAACTTTAACTCCTTGTATTAATTCAAGTTTAGGTTTTTCTGAATTACAAAGAGGGATCATCAGCGGGCAACGATTTGCGTAGTTACATCCTTCTGATGAAACGTTATGAACTTCGTTCGTATAAAGTTTGACCTTTCTTTCCTGGTCCATCGATGGCATTGATCGAATAAGGTTGACCGTATAAGGATGTTTTGGTGAGTTTATTAGAGTGGAAGTAGGTCCTTCTTCAACAATCTCTCCTGCATACATGACGAGGGTTCTTTGGGCAATTTGTGAAACCACGGGTAGGTTGTGGCTGACGAGCAGCATTGCGAGTCCATATTCTCGTCTAAGCTCGCGGAGCAGCAGAAGCAAGTCTGCCTGTACCGTGACATCAAGGGCGCTAGTTGGCTCATCAGCAATTAGTAATGCAGGATTACCTAATAGGGATCCAGCAATCATGGCTCGCTGCATCATGCCACCACTAAGCATAAATGGATACATATCCACAACTTGACTAGCTTTATCTATCCCAACATTTTCCATATACCCAATAAGTTTGTTCCTCTTCAATTCTCTCTCAGATTTTGGAAATGTATCAAGAAGTTGCTTCCCTACCCTCCTGGAAAGATTCCAACTTGCAATCGGATCTTGAAATACTGTTCCAATTCTTTGACGTCGAAGATTTCGCATCTCATTCTTTGAGGCTTTAAGAATGTCTATTCCTTCAAAAAGAATTTCACTTGCATTAGTGTGTGCTGTACCGTCTAGCAAACGCGAAATAGCTAAAGCCGTTGTAGATTTACCCGATCCGCTTTCTCCCACGATAGCCAGACAAGTTGCAGGCCCAATTTCGAAAGTAACACCATTCACTGCCATCGATTTAGATCCAAAATAGGATACATTCAAGTTCTTCACCGACAGCAAAGGCGTATTCATTTTTCAATTCCTGAAAACTTATCGGCCGCATAAATGAACAAAGAAACCACTAGTAAAATTGCAATGCCTGGGAATACGGAATACCACCAGGAAGCCAATACGTAACTGCGCGCGTTTGAAATCATGAGTCCCCATTCAGGGTTTGGGTTTTGCGCACCGAGCCCAAGGAACGAAAGACCTGTTAAAGAAATAATTACATAACCAACATCCATAGATGCTCTAACACCAACTGTTCGGTAAGTGTGAGGGATGATGTGCCAAAATAGGATTTGAGGATTACTTGCACCTAAAGTTCGTGTGGCACGAATAAAAAGTCGCTCCTTTATCGAAAGGACTTGCCCTCGAACCATCCGCGCATATGAAGGCCACCAAACAAGAATGAGAGCCAAAATCGCGGATCTCATATCTCTACCTAGTGACGCTGCTATTGCCATTGCCAGTACCAAGTAAGGGAATGAAAGGAAAACATCCACCATTCTCATTAGAAACCAATCAAGTTTGCCTCCGAACCAACCTGAAACTGCGCCTAGAAGAGTTCCAATTCCACTTGCAAGTAACACGATAATGATTGCCGACCCGACTGACTCCTTGGTTCCAAATATCACGCGCGAATAGATATCACGGCCGCCTTCATCAGTTCCAAAGAAATGTAATTTCGAGGGAGCTTGAAGTCGATTTACCACGTCAAGTTCAAAAGGATCAGAAGGCGCAAACGCAGAAGGGAAGAACATGAGCGTTAGAAGGAGGACTAGACATGAGATAAAAATCAACGCCTGGATTCGTTTTCTGAAAGAAGAGAAATGCCTCGTGGCTACTATAAATCTATTCTTGAGCAAGGTCATCTCCTATCCTTTAATTTTGGGTCAAGTATTGGATAGAGAAGGGCGACTAGTTCATTAACTACAACAAATGTAACCGTGATAACCAGAGTGATAGCTAAAATGGGGTTGTAATCAAATGTTCGGAAAGCGTTGAAAGCATAAAGTCCTAATCCTGGCCAGGAAAATATAACTTCAACAAGTATTGTTCCGCCGAAAAGCCAACCAAATTGCAGTCCGAGCATCGTCACAACAGGATTGAGGGCATTTCTAAGAGCGTCGAAAATAGTGATTTTCCATTCAGGGATGCCGCGTGATCTTGCTGTCCGTACGTAATGTTGTCTAAGTTCTACTTCGACTGTTGACTTTGTGAGCCTTGTAGCGATGGCTATTTGCGAAATTACCAAAGTTGTCACAGGTAAAACCAAATTGAGTGAGGCATCCTTAAGGGCCTCGAAGTTCCACGATAAAAGAGAGTCGAGGGCTCCCATTCCCGTAAATCTCGTCATGTCGTAATTCTGATATTGAAGACTTCCAGCAAGGGGCAGCCATTGGAGCTTTGACGCAAAGATTAACTGCAATAGGAGGCCAACCCAAAAAACGGGCATTGCAATTCCAAGTATCGAGGTAAAAGATAGAATTTTAGAAAATGGTGACTTTGGAAAGCGGGCCCAAAGGACACCAAAAAGGACTCCTAGAATTGCGTAAATAAAAAAGGAGATAAATACTAATTCAAGAGTTACCGGTAGATATTGAACAATATCCTTTAAAACTGGCTGTCTTGTTTGAATTGAGTCACCTAAGTTCAAATGTGAAATGTTTTTGAGATAAGTGAGGTATTGAATAATTAATGGTTTATCAAGCCCCAGGGCCCTTTTTACTTCTAGAACCTGTTCTGGTCCAGCTTCCAATCCAGCTGCCAATCGAGCAGGGTCGGCTGGAATTACTCGTGAAAGTATGAAAGTTAAAGTTAGAGATGCCCATACAACGAGCAACATCCACGAAAAACGGCTCAGAAATTTTCTCAGTTTTCTAACTCCCTGGCAGATAGAAGCACTGTAGTGAGCCAGGTTCGGCTCACTACAGTGGTGCATCTAGTCTTTGAAATTAACCAACCTTGTGTGTATAGAAGAATCTAATCGAGTAATTTGCATCCAAAGCATCGTAGAAGCCTGTCCATCCCTTACGAACTGGTTGGGCAAGCTGTGGCTCTGCTACATAAATCGCTAGATATAGATCCTTAATCGCAGTGCTTGCCAGAAGCGTTGACTTCAATCTTTTGGCATCATCTTTGATAAGTGCTAGGTCATCTATTTTTTTGTCGATAGTTGGGTTGTTAAAGAACGACCAGTTGTATCCTCCATTATTACCTGATGATTTACTGTGGTATGACTTACCAAGGAAGTCTCCAGCATCATCTGTGAATGCCGACATATTCAAGAAAGAAATATCATATGCCGTGTCTTGGTTTGAATAAGCCGCGGCCATTTGAGGCCAAGGTACCAAAGTCTGCTTCACAGTAATTCCTACCTCTTTGAGGCTTGCCTGGAGCAAGGTGCCGGCAAATTCTTCATACGAAAGTCCCTTCAGACCCAAGTAAGTTAGAGTAAAGCCATTTTCATATCCGGCGTCCTTCAGAAGTCTTTTAGCTCTTATGATATTTTTTTCAAACTTTGGCTTGTTCGCAAGAGCTGGGCTATATGCAACAGGAAGTGGTCCTGTAGCTGCTTGAGCGTAGCCCTTGTAGAAGTCAATCATTCCTTTGTAATCAAAGGCGAGACTGATAGCTCGTCTAACTCTGACGTCTTTAAGAGGGCCGCGCGTGACATTCATTGGCATAAATTGAATGAAATAAGAAGGCGAGACTATTACCTGCAAGTTCTTATCTTTGGATGCCGCAACAGAATCATCAGGCCCAACTGCGCCCATGAAATCTACCTGCCCAGCACTTAATAATTGCATAGCAGTCGTGATATCTGGATCGACTCTTATGACAACTATTGTTGGAGTATCAGCATCGAAAGTGCGCCAGTAAGTGGAATTCTTGCCTAGAGTTATCGATTGGTTTCTTTGAAATGTGGTCAAAGTGTAAGGGCCAGAACCGGCTTCATTGGAGGCAAACCAAGTCTTTGCCCAAGGATCGGCAGCAGTCTTGTGAGCTTCAATTGCAGCTGCACTAACAATTGGTAACTTTGGTAACTTACCTAGGAAAGTGAAATCCTTTGCTTTTAGCGTTATGACTACCTGAGATGATGTGGCCGCCTTAATAGTGTCAACCTTAGTCATCATTGATGCTGGGCCTTGATTTACTGCCTGGATTCTCTTTAGTCCAGTTACAATTGCTTGCGCATCTACGGTTGATCCGTCATGGAATTTTACTCCTTGACGGATATTGAATGTGAATGAGAGACCATCAGCCGAAGATTTCCAGTCTGTCGCAAGGACGCCTTGCAGAGTCATTGTGCCTGGTTTGTATTCAAGAAGGCCTTCATAGACATTTCGAACGTAGACGAATCCATCGGAGCTAAATGCAATCGCTGGATCTAGGGTGGCAGTCTGTGCAATGTTTGAATAGGTAGCGGTGATAGGAGCAGCATGCGCTGACGGCACCAGTGCAGCCAAAAGTCCTGCAACACTAAGTATTCCTATTTTACTAAGAACTTGTTTCATTTGTGACCTTTCTATTAGTTTATTAATTAGGGTTGTTTTGAATTGTAAAACTCTAGAGTTGTATATCCATCAAGTAAGTCATCCTCAATAAGTTCAGAACGTCTTAGATTGACAGGGCCGTACCCACCACCACCTCCAGTCTGTACGAGAACTCGAGAACCTTGAGTGAGTGGTAGACGATTGGCCTTAAGAACAAAGAGTTCTTCGTTGCCGCGGTTAACAGTGATTTTTGCAGGTAGAGCGGCCTCACCGCCGAAAAGTCCCCACGCTAAAGTTTGAGTACGTTCAAACCATAGAGAAACCGTCGCGTCTTCAACCAGGACTTCATATTCTCGGACAATTCCAAGGCCTCCCCGAAACTCTCCGCGACCACTGGAGTTAACCCTTAAGGCATATTGGTGAATCCTGATTGGGTAGCGATTTTCATATACTTCAATGGGATAATTCTTTAAGTCCCCGCCTCCATAATTGATCTGTGCATTGTTTCCATCCCCATCTATGTAGGCACCCCAACCAACCCCACTTGCTTCGCCGGTAAAAAATAGTTTTCCATTGGTTGGGGATGTGCCAACAAAGAGAATATTCATGGCATCTGATGGTTGACCCGCAACTACCAGATGTGGCAAGCCAGTTGAGAGGGCTTTGATGAACAGGTCAATCATGAGACCAAGATGGGGGTAATAAAATTGACATGCAGCGGGCTCCTGAGCGTGGAAAACCGAGCCTTTGTCAGTCAAAACCTCCAAATTCCTAAAGGTGCCACCTGTAGCTGGTATCTCAGGATTTACTAGAAATTTAAATGCCAGCTTTGCTGCGGAAATTGTTTGCGCGACACCACAATTAACAGAGCCGGGAGTTTGTCCAGATGAGCCACGAAGGTCTAGCTCCATTTTGTCTCCAGAGATAGTCACCTTAACTTTAACTGGAACGGGATTTCCTCCGGGGCGATCAGAATCCAAAGCGCCCTCGGCCGAATAAACCCCATCAGGAATCTTGCTAACTTCCTGGCTATCGAGGAGCTCGCATTGTTGCCATATTCTTTGTGTCGCTTCAAGAATTACAGATTCACCAAATTTTTCATATAAGGCTTGAAGTCTAATTTCTCCAGTCCTGCAGGCTGCGATTTGGGCATGCATATCTCCCCAAACTGATCTGGGGAGACGGCTGTTTCTCATTAAGAATTCAAGAATTGCATTCTGAGGGATACCTTCCTTATACAAATGCACTGGTCCTATTCGGTAACCTTCTTGATAAATTGAAGTTGAATCCATCGATTGACCAGGATCTTTTGAACCTATATCGAGCCAGTGAGCTTTTGTTGCGCCAAAACCAACTAGCTTTCCACCAAAGAAAATTGGTGAAAATATTGTGACATCGTTAAGGTGGCTGCCAACGAGGTAACTATCGTTAATTGCATATACGTCACCTGGCTTATATATATCCCAGCCGCCGAAATGATCGGTAGTCGCGAAAATAGCCGCTTCTAGGGCTCCTAAGAAGATTGGTAAGCCTGGTGCTTGACCCAAGAGGCATCCACGGTTGTCAAAAAGCCCGACTGAGCAGTCTTTCATTTCATAAATTATTGGCGTGTATGCAGAACGCGCAAGATTGTTGTTCATTTGTGAGCCAATTGAGTCAAAAGCATTTCTAATAACCTCAACAGTTACTGGATCCAGAGCCATGCTAATTCCTTTCCAGAATCATGTGTCTGCCAGGAACCATCTTTGCGTGCCATCCTGGTGGGATAGTGGTCGTACAGTCATTTTCAAGAACGGTCGCGGGTCCTAATGTTTTGGAGCCAATTTCTAGTTCATCTCTCCAATAAATATTTGATTCAAACCAACTACCGTTGAAGAATGTTCTTTGAGTTCCACCCTGACCTGCTGGAACGAGTGTGGAATGTTCATCAGAGATTTTTGACTTCCTTGCTAGACCGATTCCACTTAATCTGATATTCACTAGCTCTATATCTTCACCCGGATTGTTATGACCGTAGCGGACTAAGTGCTCAGATTCGAACCGTTCAGTTAAAGAATCCAAGATTTGATTTGTTGTAAAGCCTGACGCCCATTCAACCGTGACGGTGTACTCCTGTCCTACATAACGAAGGTCAGCTGCTGGTTGAATCTGCATATCTTGCTCTGGTATACCTTCTTTAACTAGTATCGCTCGAGCCTCAGACTCTAATTTCTTCAAACCTTCTTGAAATTTATCCTTATTAATTGAACGTAGCTGTGAGTAAAAATTCATTACTAGGTCATGTCGTGAATCCGCTTGGAGCATTCCCCACGCAGAAAGAACTCCCGGATTAGCGGGAACAATCACCGAACTGAGTTCTAGCTCTTCCGCTATTGCCACAGCATGGAGAGGGCCAGCGCCACCATAAGCCACAAGCGAATATTCACGCGGGTCGATTCCTCGAGATACGGTAATCTCTCTTATCGCATTTGCCATCGCAGCGTTAATAATTGCGACTATTCCCGAGGCTGTTTCCTCTGTTGAAAGATTGAGCGATTGGCCAACTAAATCCATGGCTGATTTAGCTAATGCGAGATTGAGATTCATATTTCCTGCAAGTTTTGACGTGTGAGGTAGTCTGCCGAGAATTAAATTCGCGTCAGTAACCGTTGGTTCGGATCCTCCTCGTGCATAACATGCTGGACCTGGGAAAGCACCGGCCGAACGGGGACCCACTCTGAGTGCACCCACTGATACGAAGGCGATGCTGCCGCCACCAGCACCTATCGTGTGCATGCTGACTGAAGGCGAAAGCAGAGGGTGACCCTCCATCGTAGCTTGTGCCTCAATGTCTGCTTTTTGTTTAACAACAAGGCTCACATCAAAAGAAGTTCCACCCATGTCCACGCAAATCAATCGATCATGATTTAGAATTTTGCCTATTTCTACTCCGGCAATTGTTCCGCCAACAGGCCCTGACAACAATGTTTGGACGGGTTTAGAACGTGCCGTACGAGCGCTCATCACTCCACCATTTGACTGCATCACCTTTAGTTCTGGAGACAAGCCTTTTTCCTTCAACCGCATACCTAATTCTTGGAGGTACTCATTAATAATTGGAGCGATATAAGCAGAAATTGCAGTTGTGCTAGTTCTTTCATACTCCCGCCATTCCGGTGCGACGATGGAAGAGGTGACCACCGATAACTCTGGCAATTCTGAAATCAATAATTCTGCAATCTTCTCTTCGTGAATAGGGTTCTTATATGAGTGAAGTAATACAATTGCAATTGCATCGTAGTTCGCTCTTAAATGCGGAATCAATTCTTTAATTTCGGAGAGTTTCAAGGGAGTAATGACCGTACCGTCAGCAGCCAATCGCTCTGTTACTTCGAATCTGTGTCGCCGATCAATAAGAGGTTTCGTAGACTTGTATTTGAGGTTGTACATATCAGGACGATTTGCGCGACCAATTTCGTATACATCTCGAAAGCCACGGGTGGTAATAAGAGCTACACGAGCGCCCCGTTTTTCCAAGAATGCATTCAATCCCGCGGTTGTCCCGTGCACAAAATAATCTACTGACGAAATATCTATACCAAGTCCTTCGATCGCAGATAAGACGCCATCGGCTAGTTTTCCTGGAGTTGTCAGAGCTTTGGCAGTCGAAATTTCTCCATTTTCAGTAATTGAAATTGCATCTGTAAAAGTTCCGCCGATATCTACACCGATACGAACTTTCATGAGGTTTCCTTTTAAAAAGCTAGTTAGGTTGTAAATATATTGCCAAAAACTTCGAAGTCAAGGATTAACAATTTTCTACCTATAGATTTTAGAGTCAACAAGTACGTCCACCGCACTTTTTGCGAAACTTCATCTAATCTTGTCCTCTTACCCTCACATACCCTTAAGTAATCGGTTCGTAGGTGTGTCAAATTTTTATCAGGAAAAGTACGGCGTGCGCACATTTATTGTCGCTCGTACGTACAACTACCATGAAGTACTAATTAGGAATGAAACCTATTGGCTTACTCAATATTATTTCCTGCATAATTCTATGACGGTGCTATATCGTCGTCAGATGATGTCCCTCTTTGATCCTTTAGTTATACGTTCTTTAACAATCAAGAATCGAATTTGGGTTTCACCTATGTGTCAATACTCTGCTAAAAATGGTTTACCTAATGATTGGCACTTCGCGCATCTTGCGCAATTTGCGATGGGAGGCGCAGGACTAATTTTTACAGAAGCCACTGCGATATCTCCCTCAGCTCGTTCCACTGCAGTGGATACAGGTATCTGGAACGAAGAACAGGTTGCAAGTTGGACGCGCATCGTAAGTTTTATTCATGAGCAAGGTGCGAAATCTGCTATTCAATTGTGGCATGCAGGAAGAAAAGGTTCAGCAACAACGCCTTGGGAGGGGCATCGGCCCGTATCAATTGATACTGGGGGCTGGGAAATATTCGCACCAAGCCCATTGCGCTTTGGCGAGTTGAATATTCCTATTGAATTATCAAAAGCAGATATTGAAATAATTATTCAGGATTATAAATCAGCCGCAGAACGTTCCTTAAGAGCTGGTTTTGACGTTGTTGAGATTCACGGAGCACATGGATACTTAATTCATTCATTTCTTTCGCCGATAGGAAATAAACGTATTGACGAGTATGGTGGAGAGTTTTTGAACCGTGTGCGCTTCCTCTCGGAAGTAACAAAAGCCATTAGAGAGGTATGGCCCCTTGATAAACCATTGTTTGTCCGACTTTCTACTTCCGATTGGGTCGAAGAGGGATGGACAGTGCAAGACAGCATTGAGCTTGCCAAGCTGCTCAAAGTTATTGGAGTCGACCTAATTGATTGTTCTACAGGAGGCGTAGTTCCTGATGTTAAATATCAAGTCGGACCACATTATCAAGTGCAATTCGCTGAAAAAATCAAAAGTAGCGCAGGAATTCTAACCGGTGCAGTGGGCCTGATCACTGATCCGTTGCTTGCTAATGCAATTGTGGCAAGTGAACAGGCAGATGCGATTCTTTTAGGTCGGGAAATGCTGCGTAACCCTCATTGGGCGTTTCAAGCCGCACACGAATTAGGTATTGATATCGAATGGCCAAACCAGTATAAACAGGCAAAGCCGAGAAAAGATTGGCCTTATTAACTAGAACAGAAAATTACTAAATTCCCCATTTGGGAGTTTTAAGAATCAGACGAAGGAGTAGAGATATGGAAGAAGTTAAGAAGTACATTTGGGCTGCCGTTAATGAAATGCTTACCGGGTTCATGGAAGGAAACAGACCTAAGATTGACCAGTTTCTGCATGAAGATGCGACTTTTTGGGACTCCGGCGAAGTACCCCTTTGCTTAGGATTGAAGGGTCTGAACGAAGCTCGGGCACGACGTCCAGCTGCTGGAACTGGCCCAAAGGTAACTTCGATCGTCCCCCATTCACCGGTGATTGATATCTATGATGGTTTTGCAATTTGCCGTCACTACGTCGACACCAACTATTCAGACAATAGAACTACTAGAGTAATTAGAAACACCGCGGTTTGGAAGAAATTCCCTAATGGTTGGTTTTTGATACATAACCATGAAGACGTACTCTAATTCCTAGGATTTCAAAGGTTTTATAGCGTTCAATATTTGATTAATCTACGAGAATGCTGCGTTTGCTAAGGCCCATGAAGTAGCCATCTATCAGGGTTTCTGGCACCACATCAACTGCAGTTGCCGCGCCTAAAGTGATAAGGAGTGGAGTGAAGTGTTGAACTTCTGGGGCTCAGTTGATGACTCGGTGGGGCTTTTTACATGTATCGCCCAGGCCTTATTAAGGGCTAGACTAAGCACGTTGTTTCCGGGGTCGATGTAATTTCGAACCGGCGGTTATAGTCCGCGACCCGATGCCAGCCAGGTATCGGTTGACTCAGTGAAACTCTGAGACCGACGGTTAAAGTCCGGATGAGAGGAAGCCAACAAAAGTAGGGTCATTCCTGCTTTTCTTTTGTGCACCCTCTTGCGTGCAGCCCCGGATACTCGTTTCTAGAGTCGGGGGCAGGGGAAATAAAAATGGTTATGGATTACACAGTTGCAATGCAACGTGCCATTGCCCTTGCCGAAAAAGGACTTGGTAAAACCGCCCCCAATCCAATTGTTGGCGCCCTCATCATTGATTCAACGGGGGCAGTGGTCGGTGAAGGTTTTCATGATCGGCGCAAAAGTAGCGATCACGCAGAAGTAGTTGCAATAAAGGCTGCAGGAAACAAGGTAGCTGGCGCAACAATTATTGTGACGCTTGAGCCATGCAATCACACAGGCAGCACTGGAGCATGTGTGCAGGCAATCATTGATGCAGGTATTACAACTGTTGTTTTCGCCGTGGCTGACCCCAATGCAAAGGCCGCAGGTGGCGCCGCTGCTTTGCAGGCAGCAGGTATCACTGTTATTGCAGGAGTCCTTGAAATTGAGGCTGCCTTTTCAAACCGTGCCTGGCTGATGAAGATTAAAAAAGGGCGACCATATTTCACCTGGAAGGTTGCGACAACTTTGGATGCAAAGGTGGCGGCAACTGATGGCACATCCAAATGGATTACTAATGAAAGATCTCGGGCCGATGTGCAGGTATTGCGCCGGGCAGCAGATGCGATTTTAGTCGGTACCAATACTGTTATTGCTGATAATCCACATTTAATTCCCCATGGAGATTTTAATGGATATGCGGGCAACCCAATTCGCGTAATTTGCGGGGAGCAAGAGCTACCAAAGGATTCACATATTTTTGATGATGCTGCAGAAACTGTTGTGGTCAAAACAAAAGATCTAGATGTCTTGGTAGAAAAACTCAATGATTTAGGCATCAATCATGTCTTTGTTGAAGCTGGGCCAACATTGGCTAGTGCCATGCTGGATCACTGTTTAATGGATGAACTAGTGATGTATCAAGCACCATCGTTGCTGGGCTCAGGCAAGGGGTTTTTTACCTTCGATCACCCCTCAACGATTAGTAATCAAATGCGCCTTGATCACATGAGTACCGAAGTTCTAGATGGCGATGTTAAATCGGTCTACCGCATAAGAAACGGTGAGTGATGTTTACAGGACTCATTACTGAACTAGGTTCAATTACCAGTATTGAAAAAAACGAGACATCGGCCGTTTTTACAATTAATGCACCTGGACTGATTGCAGAGATTGCAGTTGGTGGTTCTGTTGCAGTAAACGGTGTCTGTTTAACCGCTACCTCCATATCTAGCACAACCTTTAGCGCCGATGTAATGGTTCAAACGCTCTCACTCACATCTTTGTCTCAAATCATCGTTGGAAGTCCAGTTAACCTTGAACTTGCAGCCCAGTTAAATGCCCGCATGGGTGGTCATATGGTGCAGGGCCATGTCGATGGTGTTGCCACAGTTGTTTCACTAACTCCGGGGGATAAGTGGGCCAAGTTTGATATCGCCGTGCCTGGGCACTTAAGTAAGTACATTGTTAACCAGGGTTCGATTTGCCTAGATGGTATTTCTTTAACGGTCGGTGAAATAAATGATGCAAATAATGTTCTTACTGTGTGGTTGATCCCTGAAACCCTTGAGAACACCAATCTCTCAACATTGCGCCCCGGTGATTTAATCAATGTCGAGGTAGATGTCCTTGCTAAATACGTAGAACGTTTATTGGACAAGGGAGACAAGTAATGAGTAATTTTCAAGCAGAGTTTGAGTTTGCCTGGGCAGAGCTGCCTTTGCGAACTGGTAACTGGAAAATCGCAACATTTCCAGGGCCAGGACAGCGCGAACACGCTGTTATCGCATATGGTGATTCAGGTAATCAGCCAATGGTGCGTATTCATAGCGAGTGCTTTACAGGCGACATTCTTCATTCTCTGCGCTGTGATTGTGGTGAGCAGTTAGAGCAGGCGATTAATCTGATTCAAAATCATGGCTATGGCTACATCATCTATCTACGTGATCACGAAGGTCGCGGTATTGGGCTCACAGAAAAGATTAAGGCCTATCAACTACAAGATCAGGGCATGGACACCATCGATGCCAACCTACATTTGGGCCATGAAATCGATGCACGTGACTGGTCTGATGCAATTGCTATTGTGCAAGCACTACAGATTTCTCATGTGCAGTTACTTACCAATAACCCCAACAAAGTTGCAGCACTTAAGAATTCCGGTATCACTGTCACACAAAGACCGCTAGTAATTGTTAGTAATAAATTTAATGAGAAGTATCTAGCGACCAAGGAAGAAAAACTTGGTCACACACGAGGGGGCAAGTAAATGGCAGGTCAAGTTCCACAGATAGAGATAAAAAAACTGCCGCAAGCAAAGGTTATGATTATCTCCTCATCATGGCATCTAGATATTTGTAAAGATTTAATCGCTGGCGCACAGCGGGCACTGAAAGAGGCACAGGTGGCAACTCTTGAAGTTGAGTTTGTCCCTGGCTCCTTTGAGATTCCACTTGCAGCCCAATATGCATTTGAAAAAGGCTTTGATGCAGTAGTTGCTGTTGGCTTGGTCCTTCAAGGTGAAACACCTCACTTTGATTATGTCTGTCAAGGCGTGACTCAAGGGGTTATTGATGTCTCTCTCAAATATGGAAAACCAATTGGTTTCGGCGTATTAATGTGTAATGATCTAGATCAAGCCATTGCGCGCTCAGGCATTGCTGGAAGTAAAGAGGACAAGGGATATGACAGCGCCATCGCAGCCCTTGAACTTTTGCGTTTGAAGAGCGCCTAGATAGACTCATCAGGTGAGCTCAATTAGTCCAGGTGCTGCCTTCAAAAAGGCCTTAGCTGAGGAGTCCCCACTCCAAATTATTGGGACTATCAACGCCAATCACGCCCTGCTTGCAAAGCGTGCTGGATACCGCGCTATTTACTTATCGGGCGGGGGAGTTGCAGCAGGCTCCATGGGTGTTCCAGATCTAGGCATTACAACTTTAGAGGATGTTCTCACCGATGTTCGACGTATTACGAACATCTGCGATACACCGCTTTTGGTAGATGCCGATACTGGCTTTGGGAGCTCGGCTTTTAATATTGCGCGCACAGTTAAAGATTTGATTAAGGCAGGTGCTGCCGCGATGCACATTGAAGACCAGGTTGGCGCAAAGCGCTGCGGGCATCGCCCCAATAAGGAGGTAGTTAGTACTTCAGAGATGGTCGATCGCATTAAGGCCGCAGTTGATGCACGAACTGATTATAATTTCTCAATTATGGCGCGCACCGATTCTATCGCCATCGAAGGTGTTGATGCGGCGATCGAGCGCGTTCAGGCATACATCGCAGCAGGTGCTGATTTGATTTTCCCTGAGGCAATTCGCACTCTTGAGGAGTATGAGAAGTTTTCAAAGGCAGTATCAAAACCGATTCTTGCTAACATCACTGAGTTTGGTTTAACCCCGCTTTTTACTCGTGATGAGCTTGGTGCCAATGGCGTCTCGATGATCTTGTATCCACTCTCTGCATTTCGTGCCATGAATAAGGCAGCTGAAAATGTCTATGAAACAATTCGCAAAGAGGGCACACAGGCCAAAGTAATTGACACTATGCAGACGCGTGAAGAGCTCTATGAGCGAATTAATTATTATGAGTATGAAAAAGCCCTCGATAAGTATCTGGAGAAGAATTAAATGGTGGAATTTAAGCCTAAGAAATCAGTAGCCCTCTCTGGAGTCCCAGCAGGCAATACCGCCCTCTGCAGTGTGGGAAAAAGCGGAAACGATCTTCACTATCGCGGCTATGACATCGCCGATTTAGCTGCCCACTGTGAGTTCGAAGAGGTCGCATATCTATTAATTCATGGAGCATTACCTACTCAAAGCCAGCTCAGCGCCTATAAAACTAAGCTCAAGGGCCTTCGCGGCATACCTGATGCGGTCAAAGCGATTCTCGAGCAGATTCCAGCAACTGCTCATCCAATGGATGTTATGCGCACAGGCGTTTCTGCCCTTGGCTGCCTAACGCCTGAAGGTGGCGCACACTCTGAAGAGGGTGCAAAAGAGATTGCCGACAAGTTAATCGCATGTTTGAACTCAGTTCTTTTGTACTGGTACCACTTTGCTCACTCAGGCAAACGCATCAGCGTTGAAACCGATGATGATTCAATTGGTGGACACTTCTTGCATCTTCTACATGGCGCCCCTCAAAGCGAACTCTGGGTCAACTCCATGCACGCCTCATTGATTTTGTATGCCGAGCATGAATTTAACGCCTCAACCTTTACCGGCCGCGTTATTGCAGGTACTGGCTCGGATATGTACTCAGCAATCACGGGTGCCATCGGTGCGTTGCGCGGACCCAAACATGGAGGGGCTAACGAAGTTGCCCTTGAGATTCAAGAGCGATATTCAACTCCGGATCAAGCAGAGGCTGATATCCGTGCTCGGATAGCAGTGAAAGAAGTTGTCATAGGTTTTGGCCACCCTGTGTATACCGTCTCTGATCCACGTAATGCGATTATTAAGACAATCTCGTTGGAGCTTTCAGAAGTAAATGGCAATACCGATCTATACAAAATTGCCGAGCGAATTGAATCAGTAATGTGGGATGCAAAGAATATGTTCCCTAATCTTGACTGGTTCTCAGCCGTTTCCTATAACCAGATGAAGATTCCAACGGCGTTTTTCACACCTATATTTGTTATTGCCCGAACAACTGGTTGGGCAGCACATGTAATCGAACAACGCATTGATAACAAGATTATCCGTCCAAGTGCTAACTACACCGGTCCTGAGGATTTAACCTTCCAACCAATAGAAAAGCGATAGGTGCGATCTTAATGTCAAGCAACATCACGAAATCCAACCAACCATATGATCAAGAGATTATCGACATAGTTGACTATGTAGAAAACTATGAAATTAAGTCTCCAGTGGCATATGAGACTGCCTGGAACTGCTTCATGGATACCTTGGGTTGTGGCTTGGAGGCACTTGAATACGAGGCCTGCACAAAGTTAATGGGCCCAGTTGTTAAAGGTGCCAACTTAGAAAATGGCGTTAAAGTACCTGGTACCAACTATGTTTTAGATCCAGTACAGAGCGCCTTCAATATTGGCGCAATGATTCGTTGGTTAGATTTTAATGACACGTGGTTGGCCGCTGAATGGGGACATCCATCCGATAACTTAGGTGCAATTCTTGCAACGGCTGACTGGCTATCACGTACAACGGACAAGAAATTTACTATCAAAGATGTTCTAACTGCCATGATTAAAGCCCATGAGATCCAGGGCTGTATCGCACTTGAGAACTCATTTAATAAGGTCGGTTTAGACCATGTTATTTTAGTTAAAGTGGCATCAACGGCAGTTGTTGCACAGATGATGGGCTTAACTCGTGATCAGATTTTGGCGGCCGTGTCCCTTGCCTGGGTAGATGGACAATCACTTCGCACCTACCGTCATTTTCCAAATGCAGGCTCTCGCAAATCATGGGCGGCAGGTGATGCAACATCGCGCGCAGTTCGCCTTGCGTTAATGGCTAAGACTGGCGAGATGGGTTACCCATCAGCGCTCACTGCAAAAATATGGGGCTTCTACGATGTCTCATTTAAAGGTAATGCCTTTAAGTTCCAACGCCCTTATGGCACATACGTCATGGAAAATATCCTCTTTAAAATCTCATTTCCGGCAGAGTTTCATTCACAGACTGCAGTTGAGGCAGCTATGACTTTGCATACGGCGATGCTGGCATCTGGAAAAACTCAGGCCGATATTAAGAAAGTTACTATTCGTACCCACGAGGCCTGTATTCGAATTATCGATAAGAAGGGCCCACTCAATAATCCAGCCGATCGAGACCACTGTATTCAGTACATGGTTGCAGTCCCACTCATCTTTGGGCGCTTAACTGCCCGCGATTATGAAGATAACATCGCATCGGACTCACGTATCGATGCTCTTCGTGAAAAAATTATCTGCGTTGAAGACTCGACTTTCACTGCCGATTATCACGATCCCGCTAAGCGCTCTATCGCTAATGCACTAACAGTTGAGTTCACTGATGGAAGTGTTTTAGGCGAAGAAGTTGTTGAATATCCAATCGGCCACGCTCGCCGCCGTACCGCTGGAATTCCACTTTTAATTGAAAAGTATAAGGTAAATCTTGCCCGCATATTCGATAAGCCAAGGCAGGAGAAAATCCTTAGTCTGTCATTGGATTATGAGCGCCTTATCGCAACTCCTGTTAATGAGTTTATGGATTTAATGGCGCTTTAATGAGTCGAATACTCATTGCACCTGACTCTTTTAAGGGGAGTGCAACGAGTATTGATGTAGCGCGTGCAATTGCACAAGGATGGAAATCTCGTCGTCCTGATGATGAGGTGATTCAGATTCCCTTTGCCGATGGTGGAGAAGGAACCTTGCTTGCTGTTGAATACGCACGGCCACTCTCTCAACGGATTTACTGCCCTTCAGTTTCACCAGATGCGTATTGGCTATTACTAGATGGATCAACTGCCCTCGTTGAGCTGGCTCAAACTTCAGGATTAACCCTTCTACCAACTTTAGATCCAATGGGGGCGCACACTTTCGCCTTTGGTCAAGTATTGGCAATGGCGGCGCAAGATCCCCGTGTTGAAAGGATTTATTGCGCACTCGGTGGATCGGCGAGCACTGATGCCGGCGTTGGAGCGTTAATGGCGCTGGGGATAAGGTTTTTAAATGCACAGGGAGTTTCTATAGGTTTTGGCGGCGAAAATCTTTTAGCAATTGAAAGTATTTCAACTACAGAGGCGATTCCGCCGCCAAAAGATGGAGTTGTATTGCTTGTGGATGTGAACTCTCCACTCCTTGGAGCCAATGGCGCAGCGGCAATCTACTCTCCACAAAAGGGTGCAACGAAGGACCAGGTACTTAAACTTGAAAACGCACTGCAACACTTTGCATTCCTTACAGGCACCTCAGATACACCTGGCAGCGGGGCAGCAGGGGGAAGTGCCTTTGGACTTTGTGCGCTATGGGGTGCCAGGATTGAAAAGGGTGCAACAAAGATTGCAGAGCTATGTGGAATCGATGCGGTACTAAATAGTGCAGATTTGGTTATAACGGGTGAAGGTCGTTTAGATTTTCAATCTTTTCAAGGCAAAGTTGTTGGTCATATAAGTCAACTGGCCGCTTCAGCCCATGTGCCTATCGCTTACTGCGTTGGCTCTCTTGAAGGAGATTTTCCATCACAATCAGTTGGTGGAGTATCGCTATCTGCGATAGCTGGAAGTTCTGCGTTGGCGATGAGTAATACAGAGAAATACCTCTTTGAGGCCGGCGTACAACTAACTTATCTCCTATAGGATTTTCAATCATGTGGACTCCAACGTTATGAGTGCGCCAAAGATCTGGTGTGAATTCTCTGAATTAGCGATTCCAGAATCACTGGAAGCATTGCCTATACGTGGAGCCTTTCCTGAAGCGGAGATTCTGGCATCAATTCAATTTTATGTTCCCCCTTATATGGCAGGGGCTCGAGCCCTAGAGCCCATTTCACAGATGTCCTCTCTTGAAGTTATTCAAAGTCCAAATGCCGGCGTAGATGATCTCCTTGAGATTCTTCCACCTGGGGTTACTTTATGTAATGCTCAAGGCGTCCACGATGCATCGACTGCCGAGTTAGCAATTGGATTGGCAATTAGCGCTAGACGTGGATTTGCAACTTTCATGGCCAATCAAGTCAAGGGCGAATGGATTCATGAGCGCCGTAGCGCCCTAGCTGATTCGCGTGTTGGAATTGTTGGGATGGGAAGTATTGGCTCATTGATCGCCCGGCAGTTAGAGGTCTTTAACGTTGAGGTCATTGGCTTTAGTCGAAGTGGGAGTAATTCCACTAAGACAATGGCTGACTTTGATCAACTGCTACCAACCTTAGATGTTCTCATCTTAATTCTTCCTCTAACGAGTCAGTCCCATCACTTGATGAATCGGGCGAGAATAGATGCGATGAAACCGGGTGCAACCTTTGTCAATGTAGCTCGGGGAGGCATTGTCGATACAGAGGCTTTAGTAGATGCGCTAAATCGTGGTCATATCACCGCTGGTTTAGATGTTACCGATCCAGAGCCATTACCAAAGAGCCACCCATTATGGAGTGCGCCAAACATAATCATTACGCCACATGTCGGTGGTGACTCAACTGCATTTAATCCGCGGGTGAGAGCACTTATTGAGAGCCAACTCAAGCGCTTTGCAACGGGTCAGCCACTAGAAAATATTGTTGCAGGCCCGCTTCGTTAGAGAGATTAAATCCTTTTTCCGAATGTAGTGAGATAGCTCTTAATGAGGAAGTCGAAGTCCATTCATGCCGCCATCAACGGCCAGAACCGTTCCAGTAGTTGACTCCTGAGCGGGGTTGGCTAAGTAGATGATTGCACTTGCAACTTCCTCGGGTGATACTAAACGCCCGATTGGCTGTCGAGCTTGAAGCCTCTCTCGCTCTGCAATTGGATCAGCTGCCTTTGCAAGTAATCGTCCAATCCATGGTGTATCTGCCGTGCCAGGGTTAACGCAGTTCACTCGAATCTTTTCCTTCACTGTATCGGCGGCCATAGCTAAAGTAAGCGACATAACGGCACCTTTGCTCGCAGAATAGATCGCTCGATTAGGAAGTCCTACCGTGGCAGCTATTGAGCAGGTATTTACAATTGAGGCCGATGAGCTCTTTCGAAGAAATGGCATAGCCGCTTTTGAAACTCTACTGATACCGATAACGTTGATATTTAGAACTCGCATCCACTCTTCATCGGTTGCATCTTCAACTGTTCCAATTGCACCGATTCCTGCATTATTTACTAGGACATCTATCGTGTCAGTCTCTGTGCCAATGCGCTTAAATGCAGCGATTACATCTGCGCTATCTCCCACATCGCAGGCAATCCATGTAGCAACCTCTGACATATCGCCTTCATTGAGGTCCAGGCCAAAGACTCTGGCACCTTGGGCATCAAGGGAGCGGGCAACGGCTAAGCCAATTCCGGAACCGGCCCCGCTTACAACTGCAGTGAGCCCCTTAAAATCTCCGCTCATATTTCTACTCCATTCATTGCTAAGAAGTTGGGGTAAGGCTATTTTCTAAAATCAACTACTTGTGATTCGATTTCACCAATACCTTCAATTCCGGTGCGAACAACCTGGCCTCCATGTAGATAAACAGGTGGCTTAAAGCCAAGGCCAACGCCAAATGGGGTACCAGTGTTAATGATGTCGCCAGGAAAAAGCTCCATGAATTGGCTGATATACCAAACGATGTGATTTATACCAAAGAGAAGATCATCTGTATTTGAATCCTGTTTCATAACACCATCGACCTCACACCATAGGCGTAAGTTATGAGGATTGATTGAATCTCCAGTAACAATGGATGGTCCTATTGGATTAAAAGTTGGGAATGACTTTCCCTTGACCCATTGACCCGATCGTTCAATCTGCCAATGGCGCTCACTAATATCTTGGCTAATTGTGTATCCCAGGATGTAATCAGGGGACTGCTCAGGTTTTTCTAGATATAGCGCCCGCTTACCAATCACAATTGCAAGCTCTACTTCATAATCTGTTGCAGTACTTCCGGGTGGAATAACAATGTCATCATCTGGGCCTACCACGCAATCTGGTGCCTTCATAAAGATGATGGGCTCCTTAGGAGTATCTGCATTGGTCTCGGCGATATGTTTTAAGTAATTTAAGCCAACACAGATAACTTTTGTTGGCCGGTGAATTGGAGAGCCAAGACGATGGTCCTTGACTGAGGTGCGAGGCAAAGTTGAGAGATCGGCCTTCTTCACTCGCTCGAGGGCACCATTTTCTAACTCTTCACGTGTCCAATCTTTAATAAGAGTATCGACGAAGATTGCTTCATCGCCCTCGATAACAACAGGTCTTTCATTTCCGAGTGTGCCAATTCGTGCGATTCTCATCTACTTACCTCCAGGTAGTTTTCCGAGACCCGCATGCGTAGGTAGCAAACGAACATGTTTTGGCTCTAACTCTTCTATGGCATTAACGCCTAGAAGTTTCATCCCACGCACCATCTCTGTGCGCAAAATAGTAAGTGCCCGCTCGACACCCTCTTGCCCTCCAGCCATAAGCCCATAGAGATAGGCGCGGCCGATGTAGGTGAAATCAGCACCGAGAGCAATCGCTGCTAAAACATCGGTCCCATGCAAAATACCAGTATCTAAGTGAACCTCTAAACTCTCCTTTAACTCCTTCTTTACATCTACAAGCAAGTGCAGAGGTATAGGAGCACGATCTAACTGCCGACCACCGTGATTAGATAAAATAATTGCATCGGCCCCGCAATCAGCTGATTTCTTGGCATCTTCAACTGTTTGAATGCCCTTTACCGTGAGCTTGCCATCCCACTGGCTCCGAATCCATTTAAGATCTTCAAAGGTCATCGTTGGATCAAACATAAAATCAAGAAGTTCGGCAACGGTGCCATTCCAACTCTGCATTGAAACAAAAGAGATTGCCGGTGTAGTGAGAAAGTTCATCCACCATTCAGGCCGTGGAATAGCATCGATAAGAGTTTTGGCAGATAGTGAAGGTGGAACTGTTAAGCCATTTCGTGTATCACGATAGCGCGCACCAGCCACTGGTACGTCAACAGTAAGAAGTAAATTTCTAACACCAGCCTTCTTTGCACGCTCGACCAACTGCATACTTGCATCGCGATCTTTCCACATATATAACTGAAACCAATTAGTGCCATCAGGTGCTGCACTCACAACATCTTCAATCGTTGTTGTACCAAGGGTGGATAGGGTGTATGGAATACCAAACTTTTGAGCCGCGCGTGCAACTGCATTTTCGCCTTCAGAGTGCATCATGCGCGTAAAGCCAGTTGGTGCCATTCCCATAGGCATTGCGAATTTCTCACCGAGAACTTCGCACTCAAGGGAGACGTTTTTCACATCGATCAGAATGTTGGGGCGAAACTCCAGATCTAAATAGGCTCTACGAGCTCTCTCAAGAGTAACCTCTGATTCAGCGGCGCCATCGGTGTAATCAAAGGGGCCTTTGGGTGTTCGACGCTTTGCAATTGCACGTAAATCCCAGATAGTTAAGGCTTTTGACAGACGCTTCTTGCGGCTAGGTAGTTGTGGGGGCGTGAATTTAAGTAGCGGTGATAACTCACGCCACTTTGGAAACTGGCGCTTGACGTTTTTCGACACTCTTAATCCCCCTTTTTCATATGCTGGAATTCTAGGCGATTTAAGGCCACTTGTACTAGAGCATGCCACCTATACTCTAGCAATCCAAGAGCGAGAAGGTTCTTCTATGAGTGAGCGACTTATTCACCCCTTCACTTTTGGGGACATGTCACAGAAAGATCTGCTTGGTGGAAAAGGTGCAAACCTTGCTGAGATGGTGCGCATCGGATTGCCAGTTCCACCAGGGTTCACAATTACAACCCATGCATGTCGTCAGTATTTACAGTCGGGGAAATTTCCTGAGAGTTTAAACGCTGAAATAGATTCTGCACTCAAGGAGCTTGAGAACCAAACAGGCCAAAAATTCGGTGGAGTTGATAATCCATTACTGGTCTCGGTTAGATCTGGCGCAAAGTTTTCAATGCCAGGAATGATGGAAACGGTTTTAAACGTTGGAATGACCCCTGAAGTAACAGAGTCTCTTGCGCAAACCTCTGGAAATCCACGTTTTGCCTGGGACTCGTATCGCCGATTTATAGAGATGTATGGAAAAATTGTTTGCGATATTGAACCAGCTGAATTTCACAAAGTTCAGGAGCGCATTGCATCATCCGTTGGTGTAGGAAATATGCAGCTCTTGGATGTGGAGAGCTTAAAACTATTATGTGATGGCTTTAAGAAGGTTATTACTCTGGCAAGCGGGGAGAATTTCCCAACAGATCCGCGTGAGCATCTCATTAGATCGGTTGAGGCTGTCTTTAGATCCTGGAACTCCGAGCGCGCCCAGATGTATCGTCGCCGTGAGCGAATTCCTTCAGATCTTGGAACAGCGGTAAATATTCAATCTATGGTCTTTGGTAACTTAAGTGATGATTCAGGCACTGGCGTTGCATTTACACGTAATCCATCGACAGGTGAAGTTGGTCGATACGGTGACTACCTTCAGAAAGCTCAAGGCGAAGATGTAGTTGCTGGTATTAGAACCCCGATGTCCTTGATTGAATTTGCCCAACTTTCCCCAGGCGTTGCCAAAGAGCTAGATGATGTCATGGAGTTATTAGAGGCCCATTATGAGGATCTCTGCGATATTGAGTTCACTATTGAGCGTGGAAAGCTCTGGATTCTCCAGACCCGCGTCGGCAAGCGCACTGCTGAGGCCGCTTTTCGCATCGCACTTCAGTTCGTTGATGAAGGTAAAATTACGATGGATCAAGCTTTACTTCGCACATCTGGTGATCAATTAGCAATGCTGATGTTTCCTCAGTTTGATACATCCGGACAGTTAAATGAAATTGCGCGTGGCATTCCAGCATCCCCCGGGGCCGCCGTTGGTGAGGTCGTCTTTGATTCAAAGCGCGCTTTTGATCTATCAAAATCTGGCAGGAAAGTTATTTTAGTTAGGCGCGAGACTAGCCCCGATGATTTAGTGGGCATGGTCGCCTCTCAAGGAATTTTAACTAGCCGTGGTGGCAAGACTTCGCACGCCGCAGTTGTAGCTCGCGGCATGGGCAAAACCGCCGTCTGTGGAACTGATTCAATCTCAGTTGATGAGCGAGCTAATTTATTTACAGCAGGGACTATCACTGTGTATGAGGGTGATTTAATCTCCATTGACGGCACAACGGGCGCTGTATATCTAGGGGATGTGCCAGTTGTTGCCTCCTCCGTAACTTCCTATTTAGAGGGGCGACTCTCTGCAAGCTCCGATGAGGCCGCTCCAGTTGTAAAGGCAGTTGATCGAATCCTGGTGCATGCAGATGCCAAGCGACGTCTAAAAGTTCATACCAATGCCGATACTCCAGAGGATGCAATACGTGCACGAATATTGGGTGCCGAAGGTGTTGGCCTATGTCGTACCGAGCACATGTTCTTAGGACCACGCCGCTCATACGTTGAGCGCTTAGTCTTAGCTGAAAATGATGATGTGCAACGTTCAGTCATTGCTGAAATGGAGCCTTTGCAGCGCGCGGATTTCGTAGGAATCATGATGGCGATGTCGGGCCTGCCAGTAACCATCCGATTACTTGATCCTCCGCTGCATGAGTTCTTACCATCCTTAGTTGTCTTAAGTGCAGAGATGGCCCGTGCCGAAGCTCTCAATGAAGAGGTTTCACCTCGCGATAGAGCTTTATTTGCAGCTGTTAATCGCCTGCATGAATCTAATCCTATGTTGGGTCTGCGCGGAGTTCGTTTAGGAATTCTCATTCCAGAGCTCTATAAAATGCAGGTTCGGGCCCTTGTGCATGCATATTTAGAGGTTAAGAAGTTAGGACATGATCCACATCCAGAGGTGATGATTCCACTCGTTGCAACGCAGCGAGAACTTTTATACTTACGCGAATCTCTGGAAGAAGAGATTGTTGCGACCTTTAAAGGCTCAGGCCTTAAAGTCGCACTCCCAATCGGCACCATGATTGAGACGCCACGCGCTGCAATTACCGCTGATCGCTTAGGTGTTTATGCTGATTTCATCTCCTTTGGGACTAATGATTTAACGCAACTTACGTGGGCATTTAGTCGCGATGATGTTGAGTCAACCTTCTTGCCGCGCTATCTAGATCTTGAACTTTTACCATTTAATCCATTTGAGTCATTGGATGAGGCTGGGGTTGGAATTTTGCTGCGCACTGCAGTTGACCTTGCACGAGGTGTGCGCAGTGATTTTAAGCTAGGAGTCTGCGGTGAACATGGTGGGGATCCACGCAGTATCCACTTCTTTAATGCCTTAGGACTTGACTATGTTTCTTGCTCACCATTTCGAGTGCCCATTGCTCGCCTTGAATCAGGAAGAGCTGCCATATCTACTTAGTAATTACATTTGAAAAATTGCATCAACCTCAACTGGGCTATTAAGCGGAAGTGATTTAACGCCAATTGCTGTTCTGGTGTGAGATCCAACCTCTGGACCAAAAACCTGTAAGAAGAGCTGGCTTGCACCATGGGCAACTAAATGTTGGTCGGTAAAACCATCTGCACTTGCAACATAAACGGCGATTCTGGCTACCTGCTTTATATTTTTCAGGCTACCTAACTCAGTCTTGAGTGAGTTTAAAATATTGATTGCACATTGGCGTCCACACTCTTGGGCAACTTCAAGCGAAACTTGATCTCCAACTAAACCGGTGGCTACCAAGGCACCCTGACGCATTGCCACCTGCCCCGAAACGTAGAAGCTGTTCTCAAGCTTTGCCAGCGGCTTAAGTGCTATTGCCAATGGATAGGTCACTGTGAGGGAGATCGAATCTAGAATCTCATCAGGCGTCATGCGAGTGTCTTCCTATCGGTAGTTTTTCTTCTGTGAATTTTAGCGTGAAGCTCCAGGTTCAAAAGTGCGCCAACGATCAATTACTTCACCTTGGCTAATCACAACAGATTCATTCAGACTTGAAAAAGCTGTGCACACATGGTTTGGGATTATTTGAATCTGCTCACCAATATTCATATCTGGTGGAGTACCTTCACCCATCCATTTGAGCATCCCATGCTCTTCAGATAGCCGTTCGATAATCCAGCCAGTCTTGCCAATGATGAGACCATGTCCAGGATATTCATTCCGATGCTCTTTTGCGGGTAGAAGGTCTGCGCTCAATGATTTAGATCCAGCATCAATAACCGCTGTATCTGGAGTCGGTCGACTTACAATGGTTGATAACACGCGAACCGCACATGTTTCAAAAGTGGCATTTCCTAGTGCAATCTGACCCAGATCATTGAAAGCAAAAATACCGGGTCTTATTTGATTTACTCCGGGGACCGTTGCAGCAACTCGCGCAGATGCACTTGAACCCATTGAAACTCGTGAAATATCAACCCCAGCTTTCGTTATTGCATTACCAACATTAACCATCATTTCTGAGGTTTGTTTGGCCATGGCAATCATTGAATCACGGTCAGATGCACCGTAAACAAGGCCTTCGTGCGTCATGATTCCAACAACTTTTACTCCGGGAACTGCATTTATCGCTTTTGCAATGTTTGGTGCATTTTCAGGAAGAGCGCCATCCCTGCCTAAACCTGAGTCGATTATCAGAAGGACTGGACAGACTTGAGAATGTTGTGTAAAAATTTTTCCAATTGATTCTGCTCCAATAACGCTATCTACAGCCAAAGTTAGATCTATGGAAGCGGCAAGCGCCCGAGCTCTTTCAACTTTATTGGAGCCTAAAATCGGATAGGCGACAGTAATTTTTTTGATGCCGGCCTTAGCAAAACCCTCGGCTTCACCAAGCTTGGCGACACAGAGACCATCACAACCTAACTCCTGTTGTAATAAACCGAGTTGAGGCGTTCGGTGTGTTTTTGCGTGGGGTTGAAGCGATACCCCATTCGCATTACAAATCTTAAGTAATTCCTTGACATTACCCTTAAAAATACCGATATCCAGAACTAAGGAAGGGGTATCGATAAAGCTTTTTAACTCAAATTCACCATTGGCGAGCATCAAGAATAGGCTCTGAGTTCTTCTGAAACTTGCCGTGCTTCGTCTTGGACGCACTCTTGCATTTGATTCTTGGTCACAATTTTCTTTTCTAAATAAAGTTTAGGAACTGTTGAACTAATGGCTGCGATCACTTTTCCGCTTCCATCTGTAACTGGAGCTGCAACACAATAAAAGCGTTCGACGAGCTCACCGTTAGATTCAGAGTAGCCTTGAATCTTTACTTTGCTTACCTCTTTTAATAGCTCATCAAGACTACCAATCGTCGAACTATTAAACTTCTTAAAGACTAAGTCTCTAAATATCACCCTAATCTGATCATCGGAGTAACCCGATAAGAGTGATTTACCAAGGGCAGTTGCTTGGGCAGGAAGACGGACTCCAACTCTTGAAGGTAGATCATATGAACGGTCGGATTTAATTTGTGCTAAATACAAAGCATCACACCCAGACAGGACTGCTAAGTGGACTGAGGCATGAAGATCATGCATCATTTCAGTGATGTGGCTCTCGGCAATTGAAATGAGTTGACTACTATTTAGATACTGTTGTGTGGACTCCCACGCTTGAATTCCTAAAGTAAATCGATTTGACTTTGCATCAAAGTCGATCCATTTTTCCTGCTGAATTGTTGACAGTAATACAAACAAACTGCTCTTAGGAATCTCTAAATTTTTTTGTATTTCTGTAAAAGTTAATCCAGCTTGATAACTTGCTAGAAGTTTAAGGATTTGGAGAGTTCGAACCGATGATTTAACTTCACCTTGAGCTGATTCTGGCATTGTGCTCAATCCCTCCGTTCATGAATATGAACTAATCACGGGTTTACTTTGTCGATATTATGTATAGTTGAGCTCTAAATCAAGGGTTATCCAGAAATAATTTAAAAGGAGCCGACATGGTGGCAACAAACGGTCAAGACTTCGAAGCCACCCTGCTGTCGGATCGTTTCTTTGTCCCCAAACTAGGAAATTTTGCGCCATCCACAATTGGTATTAAGGAGGGAGCGATCTCCCAGGTCTCTGCCGGCCATTCAAGCCCGGCGGGATCGGTGAGCGGAAAAACCATAGATTTAATCGGGTTACTTGTTACACCTGGATTAGTTGATTTGCATACCCACTTATTTCACGGGCAGGACTTAGGAGTTCACACCGATACATTGGTCAAACATGGAGTTACTGCAGCAGTCGATGCCGGCAGTGCGGGTGCTCACCTATTTCCCGCTTTTAAAGAGTTAGTAATTGATAAATCTAAATTGCATGTGAAATCCTTTCTCAATATAGCAACTGTTGGTACTACGAGTATTTTGCTGCAGGGTGAACTCAAAACTCCCGCATACTGTAATGAAGAGATAGCGATTGCAACTGCCTTGGATTTTCCTGATGAGATTGTCGGAATCAAAGTACGTGCATCTAAAGATGTCGGTGGAGATTTAGCTATTGATGGCTTCACTAAGGCTAGATCTGTAGCAACGAAACTTGGTTTACCTTTGATGGTTCACTTAGGGCCAGCTCCGGTCGAGGTTGACTATATTTTAGATCGACTCGGTGCTGGTGATATTTTGACTCACGCATATACAGGCTGGGAAGGCAACACTCTCGTTGCTGATTCAAAACCCCGCCCATCTTTTATTGCAGCTAAAAAGCGTGGAGTTCTCTTTGATATTGGCCATGGAATGGGTGGCTTTGATTCAACAGTGGCCCAAGTGCTCATAGACCACGGTTACTACCCAGACTCAATTAGCACTGATATTCATACGTACTCTAAAGAGAAAGTTGTTGGACTACCTGAGGTTCTTGCAAAGTTTGTTGCCCTTGGAATGGAGCTCTCTGATGTGCTAGTACGTGCAACAACTGCGCCTGCTGAGTATGCTGGTTTCACCAGTGCAGGTGTTGGAGCATCTGATGTGGGTGGACAGGCAGATTTTGCAGCCTTTGAGTGCATCGAAGATGAACACGTATTTAGTGACTGCCATGGCCATAGTTTTAGCGGAAATCTACGTTTGGTGCCGGTATTTACAATGATCAAAGGTGAGGTTCTCTTTGATAGAGATGGTCGTGCCAGTTAAAGTGTTTTAACTTTTGAGATTTTCCAAAATCTCATCTGAGTAAGCATAAATAGCAGGAGAGCCTCCCGTATGCCAAAAGAGAGTTCGCTTGCCATCTGCGGGTAGGTTTTTCAAACTAGCCGCCGCCTTCGATGTATACACAGGGTCTAACATCACGCCTTCGTACCTCGCGAAATCTACCAATGCATCTAAGCTCTCTTGTGTGGTTTTTGAGTAACCCTCACCGACAAATGAGAAATCAAGGTTAATAATCGGAGAGTCGATTGAATCAATCTTCAATAAGGCGCAAATTGCTTTCAAAGAATCCAGAACAGTTGCCTTAATTGGGTATTCATTAGAGAGGGGTGCAACACCTATAACCTCTACATCGTTGTAACCTAGGAGTTTTAGGCCCAGTAAAACTCCAATATAAGTTGCCCCAACAGCTGGCATTACAATCCTCTCTGGAAATTTCCCAGTGGTCAACTGACGTGAGAGTTCCAGAGTTGCATCAATGTATCCCAGACTTCCAAGAATCTCTGACTTTGGATAAGTAATTAAATATGGCTTTCGCCCTTGGGCTTCAAGGGATTTACTCAACTTCAGCTTTTCAATCTCATGATTACTGCCTAACTCGCCCTGGAAGTAAGAAATTTTCGCTCCTAACATCTGTGAAATCAAATGTGAGCCGGTGTTCTGTTTTTGTTTGTAATAGTCACTAAGAACTAAATAGCAGTCCAAGTCAATCATTGCGCAAGCAGCTGCGACTTGGCGGCCGTAGTTTGACTGCAATGCTCCTCCGTGAACGACGCAGTCAGCATCATTACTAATTGCATCGCCCAGTAAAAACTCCAACTGTCGTGATTTGTTTCCACCAAAAGCCGGACCAATCAGGTCATCTCGCTTTATTGAGAGTTCAAAACCTAAACCCCATTGTGATCTCAAATTATTTAAAACCTGTACAGGTGAGGGACCCTTACATAGCTCTACTCGCGCAAATCTAGAAAGATTTATTTCTAATTCAGTTTCTAACTCCACCTATAGGCCCTCGAAGTGAAAGACTCTCGCTAAGCGTTTAAGTAGCGGTAGTTCTGAATCTACCTCCCGATAATCACAAATTGAAATAATTTCTTGTGTCCAAATGGGGCTGACATCCTTTCCTAAAAATTCCCTGAGCTGTGATTCAGTTTCATAATTAAGTACACCAAAGATGTGGTCCCCATCTCGGAAAATTGAGAAATTGCTAATTCCGGCCTGACCTAACTGCTCACTAATCTCGTCCGGAACAGGTGTATGGAGGTCGATATAACGTTGCCCCATCTGCCGCTTCAGGACTAGGTGAAATGCGGCTTGGACCATGTAAACCCCCTAATTCGGATAGAACAAAACTAGCAGATTTGCTTGACACTAAGGGTTTCGTGGAGGAAAGTATTAATGAAGTTCGTTCATATACGTGAACGAATAAGGGGGAAGAGGAGTTTTAAATGGAGAGTTCAGAAAATGCTTCAGGTTTGAATTTGAACTTGGATCGTCGTACCTTATTAAAGGGACTAGGTGTTGCAGGTTTGGCATCGGCCCCAATGCTAAATAGTGGAATGATGTCAGCTGCCGAAGCCGCTGGTCAGTCTATTAATTTCACGGCATGGGAGTATCAACCAGACACAATTAAGTCTTTAGTTGCTGCTTGGTCTAAGAAGTCTGGCAATAAAGTCACAACAAGTTTCATACCTAACGTTGGTTACACGGCAGGTATGACAGCACGCCAACGTGGCGGAAAGCCTGCAGATGTGTTTTATAACTTCGCTTATAACTCACAGAAGTTCGTGAACCAAAAGTGGGCTGCAGATCTTCGTGGACTTCCAGGC
The DNA here is from genome assembly GCA_947477185.1 of Actinomycetota bacterium. Taxonomy (GTDB): domain Bacteria; phylum Actinomycetota; class Actinomycetes; order Nanopelagicales; family Nanopelagicaceae; genus Planktophila. The sequence goes on along the minus strand of CANJTH010000003.1, from coordinate 16,011 downwards.
GCAGATAAAATGGTTGCAGAAATGTTCCCATCAGCTCGCAGCCGTTTCGTGGCTGAAAATGGAGCAATTGTAAGTGCGCCATATTTCGCAGCTGTGCATATGCTTCAGTACAACAAAAAGATGGTTGCTGCTGCAGGATTTAACAGCACTCCAAATTCACTTCAAGAGACTTATGATCAGTGCAAGAAGATCAAGGCCAATGGCGTTGCGTCACCATATGTTGCATATTGGGTAAAGGACTTCGTCGAAGAGTATCTACATGTGTACTTACTAGCCGGAAATGTGACGCCATTTGATGCTAAGGGAAATCCAATTTTCATGGATGATCCAAAGACACTTGATGTACTCAACTGGTGGCAGGCGATGTACAAGGATGGAATGACTCCGAAGTCAGTTCTAACTGATGATCCTGGAAAGCACACGACATCAATTGCTAATGGAGATTCGGCTTTCTACGCTCTTCACCATTACTTCCTTCGCGATATTGTTGAGAGCAAGGGCTCAGCATCTGCAGATATCTCTCAAGCCAAGATTGTCGGTACTGGTGGAAAGACGCTACAAATGGGTGAAGTTATTCAATTGGGCGGAAAAGTAACTGGTGCAAAGAAAGCAGCAGCTTGGGACTTCATGAAAACTTATGGTTATAAGGATGCAAGTGGTCAGTTCACTACATTCCAAAAGTGGGCGGCCTCTGGTGCACTCTGTGCTCCATACCCTGGCTTCTTCACAGATCCAAAGGTTATTGCAGCCTTCCCTAAGTACATGGACCTGAATTTGATCGCAGACACATTCAAGACTGCCTCAGACGTAGTTCCAGCACGTACGTTGCCTTGGTACCAGGGCTTCCAAGCACAATGTGGAACTATCATCCACGATTTATTGCTAGGAAACTCAAATGCTCGTGCAACAGCAAATGCTTTAGCGATTGCCTGCAAGACTGCAAAGTCCGGTAGCGGTCTCTAATAAAGACTAAAGAAAATAAGGAGTGAATAAATTCTCACTTCACGGGACATAAAAAGACAGGGGTCAAAGCGCTCGGTTTCAAACCGACGCTTTGGCTTCTATCTTGCTTTACCTGCAATTCTAGTTCTACTTGTACTTCTAGCAATTCCTGCAATACTCACGGTTTTCCAAAGCCTTTTCGTCGTACCGGCCGATGGTGTTGGAATCGGTACTTTTACAAAAGTAGACAATTTTCTATATATTTTCAAAAATGAGATTTTTTGGGCAACTTGCTTAAGATCTATTTTGTTCGCGGCTATTTTTATTATTGGCTCCACAGTCATTGGATTAGCTGGAGCACTTCTTCTCAATGAGAAATTTGTAGGGAGATTAGTGCTTAGAGGTCTTCTAGTGCTGCCGTGGGCCTGCCCTTGGTTGATTGTGGGAATAATCTGGAAATGGTTTCTTGATGGGAATATTGGACTCTTCAATGGCGTGCTAATTCGGCTTCACCTGATTTCGAATTATAAGGATTTTCTGAGTGATCCAAATTGGGCGCTATTGATGACAGCCCTAGCTGCAACTTGGAGACAATCTTGCCTCGTTGCCTTACTATTGTTAGCAGGATTACAAACTTTGCCGCGTGATATTTGGGATGCAGCAAGTGTGGATGGCGCCGGAATCATTCAACGGTTTCGTCACATCACACTTCCCTGGTTGCGTCCTGCATTAACTGTTGTGACAGTCCTAAACGTAATTTATGGACTGATGCAGTTCGATGTAATCTTTATAATGACTCAAGGTGGCCCAGGATCTTCGACTACTCTTTTGAGCTATCTGATCTACCGTCAATTCTTTATCTTTACCAATTTTGGAGTTGGCTCCGCTTTGGCAGTTTCACTCGCAATTATCGCACTCATTGGTGGACTGATTGCAGTAAAAACACTTTATCGAAAGATTGAGGTGTAGGAAATGAAGATCACGAAACGGCGTAGGCCTCTTAGTCGTGCTCGGATAACCCGCAGCAGCATGATCTATTCTGTGGCAGCATGTTTTGTGCTTTGGATACTTTTTCCTATTTGGTACACAATAAGCAGCTCTTTCACACAACCAAGCAAAATTGGAATTCACCCGACACCACTTTGGCCAGCTGATCCGACACTCGATAACTATAGATTAGTGCTTGGATTTCCAATTACGGATCAGGACTGCGTACCAGGAATAGATATTCGATTATGCCAAACCGCTCCAAGCAATGTTTCAGTGAATAAAATAGTTGACACTATGCTTCATAGTTTGTATGTTGCATCTTTAGTTGTGGCAATCACTTTAATAATTTCCACGATTGCTGCTTACTCGCTTTCACGTTTCCGCTTTATCGGTTCAAATTTCTTCCTCAATTTCACTATTCTTTCTCGAATTGTTCCAGGATTAGTCTTAGTCGCACCGATTTTCATCTTCTTACGGGTACTTAATTTACTTAATACTCCTTGGGCGTTGATTATTAGCTATACATCATTCACATTACCTTTAGCGATAATTATATTGAAAAATTATTTTGATCAGATTTCAATCGATTTAGAAGAAGCTGCCGCCCTCGATGGTGCAAGTAGAATGCAAACGTTAAAGCTCATAATCTTGCCAGTGGCCGTTCCAGGTCTAATTGCTGCAGGCGTTCTAGTCTTCCTTGAATCATGGAGTGAATTCTTTTTTGCTCTAGTACTCACCGATTCATACACAATTCCGCCTTTGCTAGCTGGATTTATGGCGATGCAGACTTTCAATTGGACATTACTCTCTGCCGCTACTGTTATAGCAATTATTCCACCAGTACTCTTAACAATGGTGTTCCAAAAGTATATTGTGACTGCTTTGGCATCTGGAACGGGAAAATAATGAGTTCAAAAATTCGTGTTGGAGTTTTAAGCGCTGGGGCGTGGTCGGTGGCTGTGCATATTCCAGAATTGAAAAAGCATGCTGATGTTGAACTCGTAGTTGTCACGAATCAAAATATAGAGATGGCGACCAAAATTCAAGAAATGTTTGGTTTTGAAAATGGGCTTGACTCTTGGGAGAAAGCATTAGATCTAAAATTGGATGCAATAATTGTGAGCAGTCCACCCATTGCTCATGAAGCTATGGTAATCGCTGCACTGAATTCGGGTGCGCATGTTTTATGTGAAAAGCCATTTGCGATAGATGGAAAGTCAGCAGCCAAAATGTTGGCAGCAGCAAAGGACAATGGCCGAACACTCCTTGTTGGGTATGGATGGCCATATACAGATATTTTTACTCAAGTTCGACATTTGATTCGTGAAGATCTAATTGGAAAAGTGGAATTTGTAACTTTGGGCATTTCATGCGGAATTCGCGAAATTCTTGAAGGCCAAACATCTGACCATTCGACTTCTACCGGTTTTTTAAGTGAGAAAAATACTTATGTAGATGCAAAAACTGCAGGGGGAGGAGCTATTGGCACCACTATGAGCCACTCCCTTGGACTTCTAATTCACATTCTTGACGATTCTTTTGACTGGGTAGCGAGTTCGAGTTACCCGGCAGGAGATGCTCTGGATTATCACGAGTCCGTATCTGGTCAGATGAAAAATGGCGCTGTAGTAAATACTTACTGTGTAAGTACTTTCGGTAGCGCACCTCATGTAACGTGGAGACTGGAAGCTTATGGAGCAAAGGGTGATTTACGTGTTGATCCAACAAATCGCCAGATAACCTTCCATGGAGCAATCGGAGACTCTTGGGTGCAAAAGTTTGAAGAAGATGGTGTGGCATATAAGTCATATATGCCAACTGCCTTGCTCCTCGAGCGGGCTCGTGGCAATGAAATTCCTGCAGGGTGCGATAGCTCAATAGGCCAATTGGTTGTGAATGCAACTGATGGAATTCGTGAAAGTTGGCGAACAGGTTCTCGTAGCAAAGTTTCGAGTTAAAGTGTCTGTGTATTCTCAACTAAGAATTGAACCAATTATAAATGGAGTAGGTCCAGCTACCCGTCTTGGTGGTCTTGCGTTGAGTCACAACGTATGGAAAGCCATGCAAGAGTCAAATGAGCACAGTTATCGAATGGAAGAGCTGCATGAGAGTGCGGGTAATTTAATTGCACAAATTATCGGTGCGCCTGCAAGCCTTGTAACCTCTGGAGCATCTGCATCACTTACTTTAAGCGCTGCGGCTTGCATAGCTGGTTTTGATCGCCAGATGCTTATCGAGTTACCATTTCCAAAGACTACTCGAGTTGAAATTCTGGTCCAACGGGTACACCAAGATCCCTACGATCATGCTTTGAGTGCTGCTGGTGCTCGGATGAGAGCTTTTGGTGATTCGCAGGGGTCGACAGCTGGACAGTTAATCGCTGCCATTGATCCTCAGGTCTGTGCCTTACTATGGCGCGAGAGTGCAGATCAAGGTGCTTTAGATTTAGCCACATGTTCCAAGATTGCACATGAGCATGGTATTTCTGTCATTGTTGATGGGGCATTATTTATACCCCCATTAAATCGCCTCAAGAAGTATTTAGATCAGGGCGCTGACTTCATTGCCATAAGCGGCGGCAAGGGTTTTAGGGGACCACACACCAGTGGCTTACTGGTAGCTAGCCCAGCTAACATCAAAATTGCGATGCTTCATCATTTAGATTTAGATGAACGAAGCTCCACCTGGAGTTATCATATCGAGGAGGATAAATTTGCTCAGTTACCATCAAATGGAATTGGTAGAGCGATGAAAGTTGGTAGAGAGCAAATCTTTGGGGTAGTAGCTGCGATTCAGGAGTACGTAGCAAATGATTCCTATGACATTGGGGACAATGAGATTAGTGAGTGTAAGAGCTTACTGAACCAGGCAGGCATAGTGCAGTCGGAGGAAGTGTTCTACTCTCCATTGAATGTCACAAATTTACACATCCATGCCCCACGGGGCTTAACTGCCGATGAGTTTTATATAAAGTTAGCGACAGGTAGACCTAGGATAATTCTCGGACAAGAAATGTCTGAGCGTGGAATTCTAACACTTAATCCGATGTCGCTATCAAAGGGCCAAGGTTATGTAATAGGAACCCAAATTAATGCGATTGCCACTGAGAGTTGAGGTGAATGTAAATGAGCACTAGTCAAAAAGGCAAGATTCAATCAGTCAATGGCTTAATTGATCCCTCTGCAATGGGCTTTACTCATAGCCATGAGCACGTGTTATGGGATTACTTCAAGATGATCAAGAGCTACGATGTAATTTTTGAGGATGAGCAAGTAGCCCAGCACGAGGTGCAACTCTTTAAAGATGCAGGCGGTGGATCGCTCATTGATGCCAGCTCAGGCGGTATCGGAACCAAGCCCGACATTTTACGACGAATATCTCAAAAAACTGGCGTGAACATTGTTCTTGGATGCGGTTGGTATCGAGAGATTGTTTATGAGGATGCAGTTTTTCGCCAAACCTCTAATCAGCTAGCCCAGAGAATGATCAAGGAGATTCGTGAGGGGTTTGGTGATACTGACATCAAAGCAGGTTTTATAGGTGAAATAGGTACTGAGAGAGGCTTTATTACGGCTGCAGAGGAGCGTGTATTTCAAGCCGCAGCTAAAGCAAGTTTGGAAACAGGCGTTGCTATTTTGACCCACACAACACATTTTGGCGAGCTTGCACTTGAACAGATTGATCTCTTAGAGAGTGCGGGAGTTGGTCCGGATAGAATTATTATCAGTCACTTAGGTGATCGTGAAGACACTACAAATCTTCTCAAAATTGCCGCTCGAGGCGTGTATTGCAGCATCGATAATATTGGCTATGAAGGTGAAGGCTATCCGCAGGATGAGGTTCGATTAAACAGCGCACGGACACTGATAGATCACGGACACTTAGATCGAGTTGTACTAGGAACTGATATTGGGACTCGTTCGGCACTTCGCTCATATGGGGGAAGAGGTTTCCCATGGCTTCTTGAATCTTTCGTTCCAGCGATGAAGAAAGCTGGCTTTACTGCTAAAGAGATTGAAGCGTTGACCGTGAGCAACATCGCTCGGGCAATGACTATTACTAAGTAGGTATCAACTACTTAGCTATCTCTTGTAGATAAGCAAAAATGCGGTCGGCCTCGGCTTGAGTTTCGCTATCGAAAGTGAAATTTGTGGGTTCGAATTTAAATGTATTAATAAAGACGCCTTGCTTTTGAAGCAAGTACTTTTCGATCGCAATGTAGGCATCCAGAATTGGCATCAGATTTACCATATTGGCAATTGCACCATTGATAAGGTTAACTCTCTTCCAATCTCCGATGACAAGAGAGTCCCAAAGTTTTACCATCGCCCAACTGAGGTCGGCTCCAGGCATAGTTCCAACGACACCTCTGGCAAAACTATCTACTAAGTGAGCACCACCAGTTCCCTCAAAAATTCTTGCTTTTCCGCCTGTTGCATCCCGAAGTGTAGATAAACGCTGTCCAATTGGTACTGCCTCAGGTTTAAAAAAAATGCGCTCACTATATGCCATGAAAAGTTTAGCTAAAACACTTACATTGATGGAATACCCCACATAACCGCTAGCATCTTGAACGACGATCGGGATTGTGGTCTTTTCAAATATAGCTGCAAAATAACCAAAAATTTCATCATCTGTGAGTTTGGAAGCGATCGGAGGATTAATCATTACCGCCGAGGCGCCAGATTCTTGAGCATGTATTACCAAATCAATCGTTTCTTGAGCACTTTCTTGCCCACAACTCACAATTGAGCTCATTGTGAATTCTCGTGTGTATGTACAGATCGCCTCAGTTAGTTCGCGTCGCTCATCTAAGTTCATTTTCAGTATCTCAGAGACCATTCCAGTTGCTACCGTGTGAACTCCTTGCTGGCCGATCCACTCTATTTCGCGTCGCAGAGTTACCCTATCGAGTTTTCGGTTCACATCTAGCGGCGTACTTAGAACGGGTACAACGCCTTTGATTTCTACGACATCAGCCATCGACACTCTCTCGCCTCTAAATTTTCTTGACTGTAGATATTAATGAAATTGTACTTGATTTTGCGAGCGTAATGGCCGCAGAACTACCAGAATTGTTCACGTATGTGAAACACAAATATATGTAGTAAAAACTATATTATTTCAACCACCAAAGTTCTAGAATATTTAGATGAAGAGAGATGCGAAGTAACTAGGTAATGATTATTGATGTTCATACGCATTTCATGACATGTGAGTGCTGGGGAAATGAATGGAGCGATAATTGGGAGCCTATATATGGGTTTCCATTCCCAGAAGTTACCGCAAAAAAATATGATGCCGCTATGAAGGACGTTGATGTCGCCATTGTCTTTGGAATGCGAGCAACTGCGGCAAATGTAGCCACACCGAATGAAAAGATCGCTGAGTTTTGTAAAGAGACAAAAACTAAAACTATTGGCTTCATGGCACTGGATCCAAATGACTCAGATGTACTAGAGCAAATGCAAGATGGCATCAGACTTGGACTTAGGGGAATTAAGCTATATCCCGTATTGGCCCACTTTGATCCCCGTGATACGAAGTTCGAATCCTTTTTTAGAGAAGCTCAAAAAAATGAGTTAGTTCTTCTTTGGCATGTTGGTGCAACCCCAAGCCCGCCGGGAGATCTTTCAATTAGCCAACCCCTTGTAATTGATGATGTTGCTCGACGTTTTCCTGGATTAACACAGATAATGGCCCACCTTGGACATCCTTGGCAACGTGAAACGATTGCAGTATTGCGAAAGAATAGGCGTGTGTTCGCAGATATTTCTGGGAGTTGGGCACGGCCATTTGATGGATTCCATGCACTAGTTCGAGCACAAGAGTGGTCAGTTACTGAAAAGCTCTTATTTGGTTCAGATTTTCCTTTATGGACACCACGAGTTGCGATGGATGGATTGTATGCGATATCTGAATTACGTTCAGGGACTCTTCCTTATGTGCATAAAGAAACTATCGATCAAATAATTAATCAGGACTCTCTAACAATGCTCAAATTATCTCTCTAGACGAGGGGAAAAGGAGGTCGAATGAGTTCATTAATCCCACAGGATGCACAGCTAGAGAAAGTTTTTACTGGTGCAGTCTTTAGCGAAGGACCGGCCTCTGACCGTGCTGGACATGTCTTATTCTCGGACTGCTCAGAAAACTTAATCTATAGTTTTGATGAATCGTCTCGGGAAACTTCAATCTGGAGCAATGATTCATCCCACGCAAATGGCATGAATTTTGATGCCGAAGGCCGACTCGTAGTGTGCTGCGATGGTAAGAACTACCCGTCTAATCCAAAGGGCGGCGCCCATGCCGTGCAGAGGTATGAGAAGGATGGAACTATCACAAATTTAGCTGATAGCTTTAATGGCAAGAAATTAAATGGGCCTAACGACCTCTGCTTTGATGCGCGGGGAAGAATTTACTTTACAGATCCTCGATATGGAGACAAATCTGATATTGAGCAGGATGTTATGGCCGTTTATCGAATTGAATTAGATGGAACTCTTACTCGAGTAATCGATGATTTAGAGAGTCCAAATGGCATTCTAATTTCGAAAGATAATAAATCACTTTTTATAGCTGATTACAATCAGGATGATGGAGGAGCCCGCACTCTAGTAAAGTACAGAAGTAATTTAAGTGGCTTATGGATTAAAGAATCAATTCTTTTAGATTTTGGAAATGATTATGGAATGGATGGAATGGTTTTTGATGAAGAGGAAAATATCTATGTAACTGGGGGGTCAGGAGTAACGGCTGGTGTCCATATCGTCAGCTCCAATGGAGATTTGATGGGTTTTATTCCGACTCCCGAAACCCCTGGGAACTGTACTTTTAGTGGTAAAGATCTTGACTATTTATATATCTGTGCAAGCACTTCGCTCTATCGAATTAGGTTAAATACTAAGGGGCTATTAACATGGGCCTAGACAAAAACCAACAGATAAAACACTTCACGTTGAAAGAGTTACCGAAGCCATCGGGTGCATATTCTCATGGCGTTGTGGCCAATGGTTTTTTGTTTACATGTGGAGTTGGTCCCTCTGACCCTGTAACTGGAGAGTTTATAGGAGATGAGATTGTTTCTCAGACTCGGCAGGTATTTCACAACTTGTCACTCATTTTAGCTGCTCAGAATCTAGATTTTTCAAGAGTTGTTAAAGTAACGGCCTATTTAAAAAATCTCAATGAGGATTTTAAAGCGTACGACTCAGTCTGTCGCGAATTCTTGACTGCGCCATACCCTGCTCGCACTACGACTGGTGCTGACCTTCCCAATATCTTAGTTGAAATCGATTGCATAGTAGCCCTTTCATGACTATGACTCCAAATTCCTTCACAGTTAAAGGGGCCAAGATCATTGATGGTTCTGGCGATGAAGGCTTTCAGGGAGACGTGTGTGTTCAAAATGGCCGAATTCAAACGATAAGCAAGACTTTTATTCGAGATAGTATTGGAAAAGTTATAGATGGCGATAATCTTGTTCTTGCACCTGGATTTATTGACATGCATTCTCACTCTGACCTTGGGGTTATTGCAGATAAGGCTCACCTTTCTAAAGTCACACAAGGTGTAACGCTCGAGGTTGTTGGACAAGATGGTTTGAGCTATGTGCCCACCAATGACTTTGTTCAAGCTGAATTGCGGGCCCAACTATATGGGTGGAACGGATCTCTCAACGATAAAGATTGGAATTTCAATTCAGTAGGCGAATATTTAAGAGAGGTGGATAAAGGATGTGCAGTTAATGTTGCATATCTCGTTCCCCATGGCACGGTTCGAATGTTGATACGTGGAATGGATGAAGGTCTATCCTCACCTGAAGATGTGAAAAATATGCAAGCAGTTATTCGAACTGGTATGCAAGAGGGAGCGTTTGGATTATCAGCTGGCCTTACTTACTTCCCCGCAGCATATTCCGACACAAATGAATTAATCGAACTTTGTAAAGTAGTCTCTGAATTTGGTGGATATTTTTCGGTACACCACAGGAGTTATGGCGCAAAAGTTTTGGAGGCGATTGTAGAATGCATAGAAATTTCTTCAGTATCCAAAGCTCCTCTTCACTTAACTCATTGCCATATGGGTGCTCCGATCTATCATGGGCGCGCAGGGGAACTATTAGAGCTGCTCGACGCAGCAACAGAAAAAGGGATAGATATTTCACTTGACACCTATCCATACTTGGCGGGTTCATCTTATCTGCATGTACTTTTGCCTTCCTGGGTACAATCTGGAGGTATTGAACAGCTTCGTACTCGTTTGAGAGAGCCTGAGGTTCAAAGGAGAGTGATTCAAAATCTTGACCATCTTGGAAGTGATGGAAATCAGGGTGGTGTGGTGAATTGGGACAATATAGTTATTGCTGGGGTTGAAAGACCAGAAAATAAGGGTTTCGTGGGCTGTAATATTTCTCAACTCGCAAAGAATTATAATAAATCAGGTTCACAATTTTATATTGACTTAGTTTTATCAGAGGATTTTAAAGCCTCAGTAGTCGTCTTTGGGGGAAACGAAGAAAATGTTCGAACAATTATGAAAGATCGCAGGCATATGGTCGGCACTGATGGAATTCTTCATGGCGATAGACCTCATCCCCGTGCATATGGCACATTTGCTCGCTTTCTTGGTCACTATTCAAGAGATGAAAAAATGTTTTCATTAGAAGGCGCAATCAATCGGATGACAGGTCGACCAGCTAAACGCTTGGGACTGCAAGATCGTGGACTAGTGAAAGAGGGTTACAGAGCAGACTTAGTTCTATTGGATGAAGAAAAAGTCGTAGATAGAGCAACATTTGAGTCACCACGACTACCAGCATCTGGTTTTGAGTATGTGTGGATTGATGGTTTTCCTACGCTCGCGAAATGTGATCGTACAGATCTAGTACCAGGTAAAGGGCTCCGAAAGTTTGATCTTAACTAGTAAGGGAGAATGATGAGTAATCTGAGCAGATTTGATAATCAAGTTGTGGTGATCGTTGGTGGGGCTAGTGGAATTGGTCGAGCGTCTGCAATTTTGGCCCAATCTAGAGGCGCTAAAGTAATTATTGCTGACCTTAACACAGCAGGATTAGCCGAGATGCAAGAAGAATTATCTCTTGACTCGACACAGATTCAAAGTGTTGATTTAGGTGATGTCAGGAGTGTCAATTCTCTCATCATGACAATTATTTCTCAGCATGGCCAAATTGATGCATTAATTAACACGGCTGGAGTTGTTGGTCCCACAAATACAAAGATTGAGGAAGTTAATTGGGCTGCTTTTGAGCGCACAGTCACAATTAATTTATTTGGAACGGTTTGGCTGACACAAGCAGTTCTTCCTCATATGAAAGCTAGAAAGTATGGCCGAATTGCACACGTTGCATCTATTGCCGGCAAGGAAGGCAATCCCGGAATGCACGCCTACAACACATCTAAGGCGGGGATGATTGGTTTTATAAAAGGTGTTGGTAAAGAGGTAGCCGCTGAAGGAATCACGATTAATGCGCTAGCTCCTGCAGTGATTCGAACTCCAATGAATGCCGATACAAGTGAGGAGACACTTAAGTACATGTTAGGGCGAATTCCCATGGGACGCGTTGGAGAGCCAGAAGAGGCCGCGGAGATGTTGGCGTTTATGGCATCTAGGGCCTGCTCTTTCACAACGGGCTTTACCTTTGATGCATCAGGAGGAAGAGCTACTTATTAAATATAGATTATCTGGATTAACACCCATGACAGCCAAAGAAGAGAGGAATTGGCTCTAGTCTGAACCGAGAGATATTGTTGTTTTACCAACTTGGAATGGGCGCCTGAAGTGGATTATCAATCCAGCAAAAACTACCATTAACTCCATCACTTTCTGCGCTAACTAGCTTCAACACCAAATCTGCTGCCTTCTTTGGATCATCTCCACCCGTCTCATCAACCCAATCAACCCACACTTGTTGATTATTACCAGCCTTACCGAGTGCTGCAGTTTTAGTTTGTATATCAACCCACATCTCACTTTGCACTTCACCAGGGTGAATCACATTTGCGGTGACGCCAGACCCTGCAATTTCCGAAGCTATTTGCCGCGTTAATTGGTTGAGTGCGACCTTTGCAGTGCCGTAAGCGCTATAGAGTGGTCCTGGGGTATGTAAAGAAGCGGCAGATCCCACATTGATAACCCTGCCCCACTTTCTTTCTAGCATTGCTGGCAAGAAATAGTGTACGGTGTAGTACGGAGCTATTGCATCGATAATGATGGTACGCGCCCATTCATTTGGATCAGTGTCTTGAATTAAAGCAAATGGGCCAAAAATCCCTGCACTATTCACAAGAATTTGAACTGCCCCATGTTCCTTAGATATCTGGCGCTCGAGTTTCTCAATAAATAAGTGATCACTCACGTCTCCATTAATACTAATGATTGAGGACTTTTGGGTAGAAGAAAGACCATCTGTATCAAAAGAATTACGCGAAACTGCGATAACGGTATGCCCCGCCTCAAGAAGTCCTAGGGCTATGTGACGTCCAATTCCTCGACTTGCGCCTGTGACGAGGGCAAGCCTTTGAGTTTGAACAGTCATGGCGAAATCCTTTCAGACCTCAAACATTGGAATACCAGTGATGTGTTATATGACTCTAGACCTGAATTTGCATTATAGCAATGAAAGAAAATGTATTGAGTTCAGCATACTGAACTCAATATAAATCAGCTGTTCTGGAGTGAACTCAAAAAGCCTTTATCTTGTGGACCTCTTGGAAAAACTGGCCATAGCTCAACTACCTTATTATCTTCAATAACAAAAATTACATCATGTAAGTTAACTGTTGTTGGAGCGTAACCTGAAACCAATTCCAACCTATCTCCTAAGTGAATCTTGTCTTCTGAATGAATATCAAATATGGCATGCTCTTCAGCACAGAAATTTGCTACTAAGTCAGAGTTCTTGATTCTAGGTGGAGCAAAGTCAATACCAATAGATTTTCTACCGGCATCAAGTGTGATTCTATTTTTGTGACGTGCTGTGACAGTTGCGAGAACTGTGAGAGAAATTTCAAAAATAGGAGCGAGATTACCGTGGAATGAATCCATAAAAACAAAAGATCCTGCTTGTAATTCTGTGACCGATGGATGTTTGCCAGTGATGTTATACGTTCCCGTTCCACCACCAGAAAGCACTATTGCGCTTGGGTATTTAGCTGCTATTTGTTCTAAAACTGAGCCTGCGTAGTCCATTGCCTTATTCGCAAGAGAAACCCTGACTTCTGGATTAGGTTCAAGCATGCAGTGCCCTTCATAAGCTTGAATCCCCTTAAGTAACATATTTGGATGGCTAGCAACTTGATTCGCAAGTTTCATGGCTTCTTGAGGCGATCTTGCTCCGCATCGCGCCAAGCCGACATCTAAGTCAATAAGAACAGAAACTTTAGAGCCATATTTTTTGAGTGAATAGGCAATATCGTCAATATTTTGCATATTGTCAACGGAAACTATCAAATCTCCGTACTTTGCAATCAACGCCAAACTATCAATTTTATTTTTTCCTACAACTAGATTTGCTATAAGAACACTTTCAACGCCGGAGGCGAACATGGCTGCTGCTTCCCAGATAGTCGATACAGTTACACCAATTGCTCCAGCTTCAATTTGGATACGTGCGAGATCTGTTGATTTCTGTACTTTGGTATGGGGCCGCAGGACGACTTTTGAATCTGCGAGTGCAGTTGTCATTTTATTAATATTACGATTTAGTATTGCCCGATCAAGAATGAGGGCGGGTGTTACTAATTCATCTAATTCTTTTCCAATACATTTACCATAGTTTTGTATTATCTCATCCCTATAATTTCGAAAGGGTTTCGCCCAATCTTGATTTGATGCAGATCTAAGTCCAGATCGAAGCATAGATAAATCACCTAACCATTTCTCACCCTAGACGTCCTTTATAACCAGAACTCTATGCCGGAAAGTAACGAATTACCATGAACTCCGGTGTTACTACAGAAACTCTTACATACATGTTGGGAAGAATTCCGATTGGGCGCGTAGGAGTGCCCGAAGAGGTCCTTGAAATAGTCGTTTCTATGGCATCCAAGGCCTGTTAATTGGCATCTGGCCTCACACTTGATGCATCAGGAGGAAGAGCAACGTACTGATTGCTCTAAATGACCACCCATTTACTATAACGTGAGCAGTCCATCTCAAATTCAAGCTCCTCTATAGGTGGTCTTGTGAGCCAAGTTGTATAACCATTTCTGGAAGTAGCGGGTAGTTTGACTTCAATCTTTTCAGTCAATCCTGAAATTTCGTGGAGCGTATAAACATTTACCGTAGAAGGACTTTGAACCGTTACCGCTAAAGCGTTAAGTCTTTCGAGCATTATGTCTAGTACGCATTCGACTTTTAAAGATAGTCCTTTTTGACTCAAGTCTCCTCGAGCAACAATGTTTTCAGGTCCTAACTCGCCTCTAACCTCACCCGCTCCGGCGACAACAAAATCACTCCCACCCTGCCCTTGACTAGGGTGAACGATAAATGCAACTGAAATTGAGGGCGCAGCTAGTTTTTGGTGAATTGGAATAACATTTGTACGAGAAATTGGATTGACTCCATTAATAATCAAGCCACGATTAATGAGTAATTGGCGATACTCATCGTTGAATTTTGCGAAAGCTTCGAAACTAAATGCACCTGGCGATCGAAGCTGTAATCCCGCCAAGGCTGAGGCGGGAAGTCCACGTCTTTTAATTTCTTGATCAATTCTTTCAAGCCCGACAGAAAGTGTTGGGCAATCCAGTAATCGGAGAGCCGTGATTTCATATCCTTCCGATGCTGCAAAACCAGCAGAATACGCTGTGATTGCAGGCAAAAATCTATAGCTTTCGCTTGGATGTAGCACTACTTCAAGAGTCACACTTCCTCCTTACTTTTGCTCCTTGCGGATGGGGTAAAAAACTTCTACTCTGATTTTTGTCACGCACAGTTTTTGATCTGAAATTAGGTGCAAAAGGAGCCTATGCTGCTGATTATTCGGTGTCAAGGAATAATTATTGACCACCAAGCGAGAATTAGTGATGTCAATGTTACTGCGAACTCAGCGATTAGGTGGTTCGGCAAATGAGGCAAACTCCTAGAGACTAGGATTGGCCCCATGAGTGATATGTCGGCAAAGGTGCGCGAAGCACTCGATGCTGCAGTTACTGCAATTGGAGGGGCGCCGCGCGAAGGCCAGATTGAAATGGCTGAGGCTGTGGCAAATGCTCTGACTGATCGACATCACTTAATGGTTCAAGCAGGTACTGGTACGGGAAAATCGCTGGCCTACATCATTCCACCACTTGTTCATGGGCGAAAAGTATTGGTTGCAACGGCCACGCTGGCACTTCAACGCCAGCTAGTTGAACGTGATTTACCAGCAGTTGTGCCAGCACTTGAAAAAGTATTGGGCCGGGAAATTACCTATGCAATCTATAAGGGCGTGGGTAACTACATCTGTCTGCAAAAGATGAATAGTGAAGAGCCAGATGCCGATGGTGAAATTATGTTGGGCATCTCATCGCTGGAAAAAGATGCCAAGCGTTTACATGAATGGGCACGTAAACCCGGTGTATCAGGCGACCGCGATGATGCCCCAGAAGTAGATCGGCGAGTCTGGGCGGCAAACTCGGTCTCTGGCCGTGAATGTGTTGGCGCCGATAAATGCGCATTTGGGCCACAGTGTTTTGCAGCTAAGGCAAAAGGTAAGGCACAAACGGCCGATGTAGTAGTTACTAATCACACCCTATTGGCCATTGAAATTGTTGATTCGCATCCGATTTTGCCAGAGCGCGATGCAGTAGTACTCGATGAGGCACACGAGTTTATGGATCGGGCAACGCAGGCCGTAACAGAGGAGCTCACATCGGCACGCGTGCTACGCGCATCGGCAATGGCGCGCAAGTTCATGCCAGGCAAGTTGGCAGATGCCTTTCATAAAGCCGCTAACGACTTTCACGAATCTATGGTTGATTACGGTGAATCTATCCGTGGAGATTTTGCCGCCCAAGGTCGCCTGGAAGAGATTCCGCAATCCCTTGAATCACCGATTAGAAAGCTGCGCGAGAG
>CANJTH010000002.1:0-53534 GCA_947477185.1 Actinomycetota bacterium | reverse complement strand
ATTTGCAGAGGAGACTGCGCATGAAGATGTGCGGGCAGATTTAGTAACAAAGGCCAAAGCATGAGCGATGATGTAAAGAGTGATCAACCAGCCGATGATGCCGCCGTCTATGTCATCTCAGTTGCAGCGCAGATTTCGGGTCTACATCCACAAACACTGCGTCAATATGATCGCCTAGGCTTAGTCTCACCGAATCGCACCGAGGGGCGCAATCGCCGTTATTCATTGCGCGATATTGCACTGCTGCGCGCAGTTCAAAGATTAGTTGGCGAGGGAATCAACCACGCAGGCATTAAACGAATTATTGATCTTGAATCTGCAATGGCCAATATGGCGCTGGAGGTTGCTCAGTTACGTATCGAGGTCGATGCATTGGTAGAGGCCAACCCACCTAAAGGTTTAGTACGTCGGGCGCGCAGTGAAGTTATTATTTACAAAGAGGTTGACTAAGCAGGTGTTAGAAAGTTAGTACGCCCGCTCCATTTTCCAAGTGTTTGTTCGGCCCCAAACATAACCCACAAACTTAACGCCGCTTTTTCACAGCCTTCTTGGCAGTTTTCTTCTTTACTATCTTCTTCGCTACCCGCTTCTTTAGCTTTCTTTTTCGGGTAATTGGGACTTCGACTACAAGATCTAATGATGCAACGAAGAGTTCTAGCGCCGCAGCCTCTTTGCGAAGACTTGCAATCGTCTTATGTAAGGCGCGCTTTGTGGCAGCGGCCTTCTTTACTGGTTTTCTACCCGCGGCCTTCTTTTTTACAACCTTCTTTTTCGCTGCCATAGTGTGGCAAAGGGTAGCGCTTGAGAGGCCTGGGCAGGCTAGATAGTAGGCTCGCCCGCATGAGTTCACGGGAATTACTCAAAGATCAGATTGTCAGCAAGGCAGTTGTCCACGGCAAAGTCATCTTGTCATCGGGTAAAGAGGCCGATTACTACGTGGATCTGCGGCGCGTGACGCTAGATCACGAGGCTGCGCCACTAGTTGGTGAAGTCATGTTGGATTTAACAAAAGATTTAGAGTACGAGGCCGTTGGTGGATTAACTCTGGGCGCAGATCCAGTTGCAACTGCGATGATGCACGTGGCAGCTCAGCGCGGGAAAAAGATAGATTCATTTGTTGTGCGCAAAGCTGAAAAAGCCCATGGCTTACAGCGCCGCATCGAAGGCCCTGATGTAAAAGGCAAAAGAGTATTAGCCGTTGAAGATACGTCGACCACTGGAGGATCGGTTTTAATGGCCGTTGAAGCGTTGATTGAAGCCGGTGCGATTGTTGTAGGGGTTGCAGTTATCGTTGAACGCGGTGCTGCACCAAAGATTAAAGAGGCGGGCTATGAATACCGCGCCGCCTTCCAACTCAAGGATTTAGGTCTTTAGATTTATTTGTGATGCTTACGAGTCTGCCACTCACGAAATAGTTCGATAAAGACCGGAATTAAACTTACAAAGACGATAACTCCGATAATCGGCAACAAGTAGGCATCAACTGAGCCTTTTAACCTCTCACCAAGAATTAAACCGAGAGCGATTACAGTCTCAGTCCAGATAACTGCGCCGAGTGCGTTATAGAAGAAAAACTTTTTCTTATCTACTCCAACAATGCCGCACATAGGGTTAATTAATGTTCGGACGAAGGGCACAAAGCGTGCAAAGATAAGAGCTTTGCCTGTGCCGTATTTACGTAGCCACTTTTCAGTCGTCACAACTTTTTGATGGTTAAAAACTCGACCATCAGGGCGATCAAATAGTTTGCGTCCATACTTATCTCCGAAGAAGTAACCGACCAGCCCACCCACAGTGGCCGCCAGGGGAGCACCGATGACGAGAGCTATCGCTGAGAGTTGAGCATTACCCAAGATCGCAGCCCCAGATCCAGAGGCAGCTACTCCTGCGACGAAGAGCAGAGAGTCCCCAGGAAAGGCCAGACCAATAAGCAGCCCCGTCTCGGCAAAGATGATGCCTAGGACCCCAGCCAGACCCAGGTCGGCCACGATCGAATGAGCGTCAAAGAGGTTCATGCCAGAACCCTAGCCCACGATTACAAAGCACAAGTAATAGGTATGTTTTCACTTTTTGCCCCCTTTGTGCTTAAACTTCCCTAGTCTTCGCGCCGACCTATTCGACTAGGCGCCCTTAAAACTCCAACGGAGGAGAACTTATGCGTGCATCTAGCACCGTATCACTCGTGCAAGTAACCGGATCAAATCTCAATCTCGTCTATGTAATCCTCGCGATCTCACTCGGCGCACTCGGGGTTGCCTATGCACTGCGCGCCCAAGTTTTGGCCGCCTCTGACGGCACAGCCAAGATGCGCGAAATCGCTGAAGCGGTTCAAGAGGGAGCGGCGGCCTTTCTTAACCGCCAGTTCCGCACACTCGCGGTTTTTGTTGGAATCGTATTTGTGCTCCTGTTTGCACTGCCAGGAGATGCTGAAATTCGCATCGGCCGATCGATTTTCTTTTTAGTAGGAGCAGCCTTCTCTGCCCTCGTTGGTTACAACGGTATGTGGCTGGCAGTTCGCGCAAATGTGCGCGTTGCAGATGCCGCACGTAATAAGGATGGCCAGAAGGCCGTTCAAATCGCTTTCCGTACTGGCGGCGTCGTTGGTATGACAACTGTAGGACTTGGCCTCATCGGTGCATCCCTTGTTGTCATTATCTATCGCGAAAACGCGCCATCGGTTCTTGAAGGCTTTGGCTTTGGCGCAGCGATGCTTGCAATGTTTATGCGCGTCGGCGGCGGAATCTTTACTAAGGCTGCAGATGTTGGAGCAGATCTTGTCGGTAAAGTTGAAAAGAATATTCCAGAGGATGACCCACGTAACGCTGCAACAATTGCAGATAATGTTGGAGATAATGTCGGTGACTGCGCCGGAATGGCTGCAGACTTGTTCGAGTCATATGCAGTAACTCTTGTTGCAGCGCTAATTCTCGGTAAGGCCGCCTTCGGTGATGCCGGACTTATCTATCCATTGATCGTGCCTGCAATCGGAACCGTCACAGCCGTTATAGGAATCTTCTTAACCAAGCTTCGCAGCACTGATAAGTCGGCTATGACGGCAATTAACCGCTCATTCTTTATCTCAGCGATCATCAGTGCAGGCCTAACGGCCCTTGCAACATTTACATACCTACCATCTGATTTCAAACTTCTAACTGGTCTATCTCCTGAGGCGGTAACTGCTGCAGGTAATACAAATCCACGCGTTCTTGCAATCGGCGCCGTATTAATCGGTATCGCGCTCGCTGCAGCAATTCAAGTTCTCACCGGATACTTCACTGAAACTGGTAAGCGCCCAGTAAATGATGTTGCAGCCTCCTCTGAAACAGGTGCGGCAACGGTAATTTTGGCTGGTATTTCAGTTGGTTTTGAATCAGCTGTTTACTCTGCAATCTTGATCGCATCTGCAGTATTTGGTGCCTTCTTGCTCGGTGGTGGAAGCATTGTTCTCTCACTTCTTGCAATCGCTTTGGCCGGTACAGGTTTACTAACAACTGTTGGCGTCATCGTGGCCATGGATACATTCGGTCCGATCTCAGATAACGCCCAAGGCATCGCTGAAATGTCGGGCGATGTCGAGGGTGAAGGCTCAAAGATTCTCACATCACTTGATGCCGTTGGTAACACAACTAAGGCGATCACCAAGGGAATTGCAATCGCTACAGCGGTTCTTGCAGCAACCGCCCTGTTCGGTGCATTTACCGATGCAATCAAGCAGGCAGTTATTGATGCTGGACAAAAGAGCGTTGATCTTGCACTTCAGTACCAAGGAATTCTAGATGTTGCTAACCCACGCAACTTGGTCGGTTTAATTATCGGGGCGGCAGTTGTCTTCCTGTTCTCAGGTCTTGCAGTCAATGCAGTCTCCCGTGCAGCTGGCGCAGTTGTTGTTGAAGTTCGCAAGCAGTTCATCGAACACCCAGGAATTATGAAGGGCACAGAAAAGCCTGACTATGGTCGTGTGGTCGATATCTGTACCCGTGATTCATTACGCGAATTAGTAACTCCAGGACTTCTTGCCGTCATGGCACCGATCGCAGTTGGCTTTGGCCTAGGCGTTGGAGCACTCGGTGCATACCTAGCTGGTGCAATCGGCACCGGAACTCTGATGGCAGTCTTTCTCTCTAACTCAGGTGGAGCTTGGGATAACGCTAAGAAGATGGTTGAAGATGGACATCACGGTGGAAAAAATAGTGATGCACATGCTGCAACAATCATCGGTGACACTGTTGGAGATCCATTCAAGGACACTGCAGGCCCAGCAATTAACCCACTTATCAAGGTTATGAACCTTGTAGGTCTCTTAATTACTCCAGCTATCGTCTCACTTGCACTCGGTGGAAGCACAACATCCAGCACATTGATCGGCATCGGAGCAACCCTTGTCATCATCGCTGCGCTGATTCGCAACCGTCGTCAAGCAACAACGATTCTGGTCTAACGTAGTTCTCAACTTTCGACCAAGGGATACATGGCTAAAGCGAAGGTTGACCTGATTAAGTTGGTGATTGTTGAATCACCGGCAAAGGCAAGAAAGATTGGCGCCTACCTCGGCGACGGATATGTCGTCGAGGCTAGTGTCGGTCATATCCGTGATCTTCCTCAGCGCGCAGCCGATATTCCAAAAGAGTATAAAAAAATCGCTTGGGCTAAAGAGGGCGTTGATATTGAAAACGACTTTGCACCCTTGTATGTCATTAACCCAGATAAGCGGGCAAAGGTCGCAGAGCTACAATCACTAATGAAAAACGCCGAAGAGTTAATTCTGGCAACAGACGAAGACCGCGAAGGTGAAGCGATCGCTTGGCACTTAGTAGAGGTCTTGCAGCCAAAAGTTCCAATTAAGCGAATGGTCTTTAACGAGATTACTAAAGAGGCGATCCAAGCAGCCGTTGAAAATACACGCGACCTGGATTATCACTTAATAGATGCACAGGAAACACGTCGCGTATTAGATCGCTTATTTGGTTATCGCTTATCCCCCGTTTTATGGAAAAAAGTTATGCCACGAATCTCAGCCGGACGCGTGCAATCAGTTGCGACCAGACTTATTGTTGAAAAAGAGCGCGAACGCATGGCCTTTATCTCATCGGGCTGGTGGGATTTAGCGGCCGTTACTGCCTTAGGTTTTAATGCACGCCTGCTTGAGGTTGAGGGTAAAAAAGTAGCCTCTACCAGTGACTTTGGCGCAGATGGCGCAGTTAAAGAAAAATCACTAGCGAATATTTTATTACTGAATGAAACTAGTGCCAGAGATTTAGTTGCCAGCCTTAGCTCAACGCCTCTGATCGTAAAGTCGATGGATGAGAGCCCACGTACCGAGCGCCCAAAGCCTCCCTTTACAACCTCAACGATGCAACAAGATGCAGGTAGCAGACTTGGTTGGGGCGCACAGATCAGCATGCGCATCGCACAGCGCTTATATGAAAATGGCTACATCACATATATGCGTACCGATAGCGTTAACTTATCTAGCCAGGCGATAGAGGCGGCACGTAAAGCAGCCAAATCTTTATATGGCGCAGACCATGTTGCAGATGCGCCTCGTGTCTACCAAGGCAAAACAAAAAATGCACAAGAGGCACACGAGGCGATCCGCCCAGCAGGGGAGAGTTTTAAAACCCCAGGAGAGCTTGCACCCGAACTATCTCGCGACGAGTTCGCACTCTATGACTTAATCTGGAAGCGCACTGTTGCATCACAGATGGCAGATGCTAAAAAGCTTCAGATGCGTGTTGACTTTGATGCACAAACAAATGATGGCAAGGCCACTATCTTTCGCGCTAATGGTTCGGTCATCACTTTTCCGGGCTTTCTTGCCGCCTACGATGAGATTCTTAGCGATGAGAATAAAGATGAAGAGAGTGCAGATAAGCGCTTACCTGCGATGACACTAGGTCAATCCGTTAATGTCGATGAATACACCTGCGAGGGCCACGAGACCAAACCACCGGCCCGTTACACCGAGCCAACCCTGGTTAAGAAGTTAGAAGAGCTGGGCATTGGTCGCCCATCTACCTTCGCATCAATCATTCAAACGATTCAAGATCGCGGATATGTCTATAAGCGTGGCCGCGCTTTAGTGCCTACTTTCCTGGCTTTTTCTGTGACAGGCCTGCTCGAGATGCACTTTACGAAGCTTGTCGATTACGAGTTCACGGCCAGTATGGAAGAAGATCTAGACAAGATCGCATCAGGAGAGGCCGGCCGCGTCGATTGGCTTCGCGATTTCTTCTACGGTGTCGACGGACAACCTGGTTTAAATGAACTATCGGCAGATCTTGGTGTTATCGATGCCCGTGCAACAAACACAATGAATCTCTCTGACACGATTGAAATCCGAGTTGGTCGATACGGTGCTTACTTGCAACAAAACTTGCCCGATGAAGAGCGCAAGCTAGCAAACATTCCAGAGTCACTTGCCCCCGATGAGTTAACTCTTGCTAAAGCGATTGAGCTATTGGAGGCGCCATCAGGTGAGCGCGATCTTGGAATCGATCCAGCAACAGGTTTTCCTGTCATTGCAAAGTCTGGTCGCTTCGGACCATACATCACCGAGGTTCTACCAGTTATTGAACCAGAGCTCACCGCATCCGGTAAGAAGAAGCGCAAGAAAGTCGATGCACCAAAGGCCAAGACGGCCAGCCTTCTTTCAACAATGACATTAGATACCGTAACGTATGAAGATGCGTTGCGTTTGTTATCACTTCCTCGAACATTGGGTACTAACGCTGCCGGTGATGACATCACCGTTCAAAACGGTAGATATGGTCCGTACCTCAAGGCCGGCGTTGATAGTCGTACGCTGACATCTGAAGATCAATTATTTTCATTGACGTTAGATGAAGCACTCGAGATTTATTCAAAGCCAAAAGAGCGCCGCCGCGGTGTTGCAAAACCTCCTGTGAAAGAGTTGGGTGTTGATCCAACAACCGAAAAACCACTCGTTATTAAAGATGGTCGCTTTGGAATGTATGTCACCGATGGTGAAACAAATGCAACACTGCGCCGTGGTGATACGGCAGAGGGAATGACTCTTGAGCGCGGGTTAGAGCTCCTTGCTGGCCGACGTGCCTGGGAGGCCGAGAATGGGCCTTCTCCTAAGAAGGCGCGTAAAAAGGCTGCGGCTAAGCCAAAAAAAGGCGATACCGCACCAACGCTTACAAAGAACGTTGTAAAAAAAGCCGGTGCCAAAAAGGCAGCGAAAAAAGCAGCGACGGGAAAAGTCAAGGCTAAAAAAGCCGAATAATTATGTCATCCCAGGGGAAATCACTTTTATCCCTAGCAACTTAGCATTAGCAATCATCTGCCTGTCATAGGTAATAAGCCCCTCAATACTCCCCTCCAGGCTCATAACTGTTGCAATATGGATTGCATCTAAAGTGCGCAAAGTAATCTCTGATGAAAAATTTTCAGCCGCCATCAGAATTGGATTGCTGATAGGCAAAAAGTTGATCTTGTCTAACTCAAGAATAACCTCTGCTGTTTTTGTGGGCACCAACTGAGCTACAGTTCTTCGCACTTCAATCTTTGAAAGCCTAGAAGAAGTCGATTGTGAATTAAGAAAACGCAATAAATCTGGTCTCTCTTTTTCGTCAAATATCGTTTTAAGGATTGCTGAGCTATCTAGATACCAACTCAATAGCGTTCCTCTGCGCGAAGCTCCATAAGAACTTCAGTAGAAGTCTTATTGCTTTTAATTTTTATTGGATTCTTCGTTGGTCGCCAATTGGGATTTTCTGCAGGGGTAATCAAACCTGCCTCGATGTACTCTTCGTACAAAGATTTTCTAATTGACACCAATCGGGCAACCGGGACCCCGTGTTCAGTTATTTCAATGGTCATGCCATCTTTAACTTGATCTAGAATTTTTGAAGCAGATTGACGGAGTTCACGCACACCACATGATTTACGCAAAGGCTTAAGCGAGCTGTTCTTGACTGCAACCTTTTTCTTTACTGCAGTTTTTTTAACGGGAGCCGATTTCTTTGCAGCTGCTTTTTTTGTTTTGTGCGCTGATGTTGTCATGCCCCAAAGGTAGCACAATCATACTATTGTGCTACGGTAATTAATAGCTTAAAAGAAGGCCTAAGTAGCCTCTACAAGCCCAGTTCATCTGGGCGATAGACTCACGCCATGCCTAGAACACTCCCTACCCCTGCCGCACCGGCCCAAGATGAGACACGTGGTGTTCTAGCGATCTTGCGCAAGGAATTCGCCGCCTGAATCCATCTCTCGGTTTAGCAGTATTACAACGATATAAACCTAATATTATACGACCCTACCGGTATTAATTAAAGGAGAAGTTCAAGAATGTACCTACCCAAGGAATTAAGCGATCTATTTCAAGAGGCGCACTTTAGTGACTATCCTTTTGTCGAGATTCCTCAATCCTTTACCGATGACCGTGGAAGTATTGATAATTTAGCGGATGGAACATTAGGGGATGTTGCGCTAATTTCATCAATTAAAGGTGCCATACGAGCGAACCACGTGCATGCCCAAGATTGGCATTTTAGCTATTTGGTAGAGGGCTCAATGGAATACATATGGAAAGATTTAGACGGGAAAGAAAAATTTACAACTGGGATAAAAGGGCAGATGTTGTTTACCCCTCCAGGGATTCCTCATAAAATGGTTTTTCTGGAAGATTCACTTTTCATCGCTATTTCAGCTAAGAATCGATCGTCAGAGAATTATGAGCAGGACACCACAAGACTGCCATCGGATTTCTTCATAAAATAATGGGAAACTTTCGCAAATTACAAAAATGTCGTCTTTGTTCCGGGGAATTCTATAAAACTTCAGTGAAATTACTAGACTCCCCATTAGCTAATGAACTTTATCCAAGCAGAGAACAATCCCTTGTAGCAGACACATTTGCATTGGAAATAGTGATGTGTACTGACTGTAAACACATTCAGTTAAGGCACATTGTTGATCCAGGACGGCTATTTTCTGATTATATTTATGCCTCAGGAACTTCGGCAACTTTTAAGAATCACTTCTACAAGTTAGCCGAAAAAATTGCAGATCTAATACCTGGAGGAATAGCGCTTGAGGTGGGCTCAAATGACGGCACCCTCTTAGAAGCGCTCAGAGATCATGGGATAGTAACCATAGGCGTAGAACCTTCAGAGTACTTAGCAAAGATGAGTCAAAGCAAGTGTGATTTCATTTACCACGATTTCCTTAACGAAACACTCTGCAGAGAGATCCTTGAAAAGCATGGCCCTCTTGACTTAGTTGTCGGAAATAATGTTTTTGCACACATAGATGACTTAATGGCAGCTTTTAAAAATGTTACGGAATTATTGAAAACAGACGGCTATTTCGTATTTGAAGTCGCTCACGTTTTGAGCCTAGTTCAGAATCATCTCTTTGACACCATTTATCACGAACACATGTCTTACCATTCAGTTACGTCTCTCAAACCCCTCCTTAGCAAAATTGGGTTAAATCTAATTGAAGTTGAAGAGATTGAAACACACGGCGGGAGCATCCGAGTGATTTGCCAAAAATCATCTACAAAGTCAACAACATCGGATACGATAAAAAATATTCTGGCAAAAGAAAGTTTCGCCAAACTTGAATCTGATGACTGGATACCAGAATTTAATGATTACATGAAGGTTCTCCTTCAAAAGACAAATGCTGCAATCTCAGATTTCCCAGGAAATACTATTTGGTTTGGATATGGAGCTCCTGCTAAAGCGGTGACATTTATAAATGAATTTAACCTAGTGTCATTGAATATAAGAGGGATTATTGACGATAACCCAGAGAAGCAGGAAAAATTCTTGCCAGTCAGCGGCATCGGAGTAGTTTCAAAAGACCAATTATTGAAAGAAATTGTGGGATATCCTTCAAAAAGTGAGTTCGCATGCATAATATTCCCATGGAATCTTTCTGAGGAAATCGTCGAAAAGTTACCAAGTCTAGACGGAAAGACATTTAGGGCCGTGTGGTTCTTACCAACCTTCAAAGAAAGACGGATAAATAAATGAAAATGATCATTGAAAGCGATATTGAGGAGATTTACGAAAATCTAGGTCCAACACTGCACAAGATTCTAGGCAAAACTATTTTAATAACTGGCGCCGCTGGTTTCTTGGGTAGGTATTTCATGTCACTTTTTAATTTAGTTAACGAAAAAAATCCGGGTAACCCCGTAATAATAGTTGCATTGGATAACTACATTACATCTAGCAATTCAGAAGATCAGCCTTGGCAAAAAACTAGCCCAAATATTGAGTGGATCTATGGTGATGCTTTAATTGGCGCGCAACTTCCAAATAAATTTGATTACATTATCCACGCTGCTGGAATTGCTTCACCCGAACATTATCGGGCACGGCCCCTTGAAACAATTATGGTCGCCGTTGATGTGACAAGGGCTCTTTTGGAGAAGGCAAAAAGTGACAAATCTAGACTTCTCTTTTTTTCGTCCTCAGAAATATATGGAGATCCATTCCCAGACTTCATCCCCACCTCAGAAAGCTATCGAGGCAATGTCGCATCTCGTGGGCCAAGAGCTTGTTATGACGAGTCAAAGAGAATGGGCGAGACCCTATGTTGGGTTTACGAAACTTACTTTGATGTTCACGCCTGTATTGTTCGACCATTTAATGTTTACGGGCCAGGCATGATGCCAAGGGATTATCGGGTGTTACCTAATTTTGCGACGCAGCTCTTCAAGAAAGAGCCACTTCGGGTTTACGGTCACGGTAAGCAGACCAGAACCTTTTGCTACATTACTGATGCTATAACTGGATTCTTGTACGTATTACTTGACTCTAAGAAGGCGGATGTCTTCAATGTCGGAAATCCTGAACCAGAGATCACAATGATTGATTTAGCTGAAAAGTTCTCCAAAATGGCCGAGAGTGCCGAAGGTTACGAACTGATTGGTTACCCATCGTCCTACCCTGAGGATGAACCTAACCGTAGGTGCCCAGATATTAAGAAAATGAAAGCAGAATTCAATTTTAAACCCAAAGTTTCCTTGGATGAGGGGTTAGCGAGATTTATTTCATGGTCGCAAGCTAACTATTCAGAGGATCTTGTCCGTTAATAGAATTCTTTTAATTGGTGTAGGCGCTTGGTCGCGAAAAATTAATGGAGCGATTATAGCGCAGAATACAGACTGGGAAGTTGAAGTTATCTCTGCCCGAACCTTCATTTCAATGGGATCAAACTCAAAAGAGTTTACTGAAATATGCGGGAAGTTTGACCTCTTTTGGATCACAACAACACCAAATAATCAAATCCAGGTTTTACGACAACTTGTAACAACAGAGAAGAAGATTATTTTAGATAAACCGATAGCGACAAGCGTTAGTGAAATTGATCTCATAGAGGATTTAATACTTAATTCTCAGAGCAAAATATATTTATCTCAACCTTGGACTTTTAGTCATCTTTGGTCCAAAATGAAGATAGTAATTTTATCAATCGAGGGAGAAGTTCTTATTCAAACCGAGCGGGGCGGAAGTGTAGTAAGGAAAGAATTGCCACCAGAAATAGACTGGACACCGCACGATATATATCTTTTAGCAGATTATGTAGATAGTTTAGAAAAAGGTCATCGCCAAATCAATTTGGTATCCAGAGAAAAGAATAACCAGCACATTTTATTGAAATATAAAGTGGGACAGGATCGAAAGTTTGAAATTTCAGCTGGTTATGCCACTGAGAGGAAAGCTCATTTGCGAGCTTTCGCAGAGGGTAAACTTGTAGTTGAAGTCAGTTTTGATAAAGGCGAAATCACTGACCACAGAGGCCTAAATCCAATTAAATTTGCGATGGAATCAGAAAACCCAATTATGGCGATGCTTACTTTCATATCGGAAAATGAGCCCACGGTTGATTGGAACCTCATACTCAGTCTTTATCGCGACCTAGTTGGAGTCAGCTATTAGTAAGATTAAAAGGGTAGAAATGCCTATTCATAGAGCCAGATAGGCCCCGATAGACTCACGCCATGCCTAGAACACTCCCTACCCCTGCCGCACCGGCCCAAGATGAGACACGTGGTGTTCTAGCGATCAAACCCTTCCGCAAACTGTGGAACGCTATGGTTTTTTCATCCCTGGGCGATTGGCTGGGCCTACTAGCTACGACTGCCCTGGCCCAACAACTCTCTGGTGGAGATTACGCAACGGCTAACTTTGCAATCGCGGGTGTTTTCATCGCCCGTTTATTACCTGCGGTTTTCTTAGGTCCTATCGCCGGAGTAATTGCCGATCGCTTTGATCGCCGAAAATTAATGGTTTCAAGTGATGTATTGCGCACAGGACTCTATATTTCAATTCCGATAGCACATAATTATTTCTGGCTATACACGGCAACAATCTTGGTTGAGTGCGTCACTCTTTTCTGGTCACCAGCGAAAGAGGCATCGGTACCCAATCTTGTCCCACGTGAAAAATTAGAGTCGGCAAATCAAGTTTCATTACTTGCCGCCTATGGCACTGCGCCAATTGCAGCGGCACTTTTTACCTTTCTCTCACTCTTTACTAGCGCAATCAACGCCGCCTTTTCTTTAAACACCACGGCCGTTGACATTGCGCTCTACCTGAATGCACTCTCATTTGCCTTTGCAGCATTTACAATTTTGGGATTGCGTGAAATCCCTAAGGGCGCGGCAGCAAAACATGCAGCTGAATCTGGAATCATAAAATCCTTACTAGAAGGTTGGAAATCAGTAAGCGGATCAAAGATCATTCGCGGACTCGTTGTTGGAATGGTCGGTGCCTTTATCGCAGCCGGCGCCGTCATTGGCCTTGCTCGAACATTTGTAGGCGACTTAGGCGGCGGAGAAGCCGCCTACGGTGTGCTCTTTGGCGCAGTATTTACAGGCTTAGCCGGTGGCATTGCACTTGGACCTAAAGTCTTTGCGCAGTTCTCACGCCGACGTTTATTCGGAGCCTCTCTTACCATCGCCGGTTTATTTCTCGTTGGCCTTGCAGCAATTCCTAACCTTGTTCTAGCAGTCTTTACAGTCCTCGCACTCGGTGCATTTAGCGGAATCTCTTGGGTCACCGGTTTTACGATGCTAGGCATGGAGGTCGCCGATGAAGTACGCGGTCGCACCTTTGCCTTCGTACAAAGCTTGATCCGAGTGGTTTTAGTTGGCGTTCTTGCCATTTCGCCGCTGATCGCCGCAGCCGTGGGTAAACACACATTTAAATTTCAAAACACACAGGTGAGTTATAACGGAGCATCGGTAACAATTCTTATCGCAGGCTTAATCGCTGCACTGATCGGCGCGATCTCTTATCACCAGATGAAAGATCGTCCCAATGTCTCTCTGTGGTCTGATATTTCAAATGCGCTTAAGGGCGAGCTCGGCAGTATTACAGGTGCACCCACCAAAGGAACCTTCATTGTCTTTGAAGGCGGCGAAGGAATTGGCAAGACAACACAGGCAAAGTTATTAAAGGCATGGCTTGAGCAAGAGGGTGAGTCCGTTGTCCTATCTCGCGAACCAGGTGGTAGTGATCTAGGTATTGAGATTCGAAAGATATTACTTTCACACTCAACCGGTGAGATCAGCCCGCGGGCAGAGGCGTTGCTTTATGCAGCAGATCGCGCCCACCATGTTCATAGTGTTATTCGTCCATCACTTGCCGCCGGCGATGTTGTTATTAGTGATCGCTACTTCGATTCATCGATCGCCTATCAAGGTGCAGGTCGCGTCTTAGAGCCCGGGGAGGTTGCCCGAATTTCCCGCTGGGCAACTGAATCCTTATACCCAACGCTGACGATAATCATTGACCTGCCAGCAGAAATCGGCCTTGCCCGTCTGCGCAGTAAAGATCGCTTAGAGGCTCAACCCATTGATTTCCACGAGCGCGTGCGCCAAGAGTTTCTGCAGATAGCACTACTTGACCCCGAGCGATACTTCATCGTCGATGGCAATCAATCGATCGCAGATACGCACGCTGTAATTATTGCCAGAGTCAGTGAGATCGCAGCACTCAAGCGCAATGCAGTAGAGGATAAAGGCGCGCTACTACTGCGCCCGATTCGCGCCGTGAATAAAGCTGTGCGAACAACTGCTAAAAAAACTTCGGCAAGTGCAAGTAAGGCCGTCAATAAAGCAAAACCAAAGAAGAAGGCCGCTAAGAAGTGAGCGCTATATCCAGCGTCTTTGGGGATTTAGTAGGACAAGAACATATCGTTGATGTATTACAGAGCGCCGTTGCAGCTACTCGAAGCGGTGATGAAACCCTCGGAATTACTGATCAGGCCATGACACATGCATGGCTCTTTACCGGCCCGCCCGGCTCTGGCCGCTCCAGTGCAGCCGTTGCATTTGCACAGGCCCTTGTCTGTCCAACTAATGGCTGCGCTACATGCAATGCCTGCCGCAGTGTTATTAACAACGCACATCCCGATGTTGAAGTTATTCGCACCGAAGGTCTATCGATCAAGATCGATGAGGTCCGCGAGCTTCTTGCCCGCGTTGCATGGGCGCCATCGATGGGTGGCTGGCGAGTTGTTGTGATGGAGGATGCCGATAGGCTTACAGAGTCTGCGGCGAACGCACTGTTGAAAGCTATTGAAGAGCCAGGCAATCGCACCGTCTGGCTTTTGTGCGCGCCAACTTTGCACGATGTCCTACCAACGATTCGCAGCCGCTGTCGCCACTTACAACTTGTAACACCATCAACACAAACCGTTGCTCAAGTCCTTCAAAACCGCGATGGAATAAGCCCGCAGATGGCCGACTTTGCCGCCCGTGTAAGCCAGGGCCATATTGGCTGTGCGCGATATTTGGCAAAGAATGAAGCCGTGCGCAATACCCGCACCACAATTATGCAGCTACCCCTAACCTTAAAAGGGATCTCATCTGCATTTGCCGCCGCACAAATCCTGGTTGATCTAGCAACTGATCAAGCAAATGAATCGGCCGAAGAGCGCAACCAAATCGAGCTCGATGATCTCTCCCTTGCCTATGGCAAAGGCGCAACGGGCCGAGGCATGGCAACGGGTGGTGCTAAAGCGATAAAGGAGTTAGAGAAAGAGCAAAAGACTCGCAGCACCCGCATGGTGCGAGATGGTCTGGACGCCGCTCTTCTAGATATCGCAACCTTTTATCGCGACGTCATGATGGTGCAGGCCGGTGCCAACGACGGGCTAATCAATAAAGAGTTAGAGAACCAAATAACGACCTATGCCGCCAATACCAAGCCGCATACAACAATAAATAAGATCAACGCCATCATGGCCGCGCGCACCAACCTGGGTCACAACGCAGCACCGTTACTTACCGTCGAAGCCCTGATGTGTGTGCTGGCTAGATAACCGTTACGAGGACATTAATCTTCTAAGCAGATAAAAAACTTTCCAAAGCCTCGCGAATTAGAACGGATGGAGTTTCTCCACGGCGCCTGGCCTCTTGCTCCAGCCTTACTTTTAACTTATGTGGTACTCGAGCTTTTATTTCAGGAGAAACTTTCCGTGGGCCAGTCAGCGATGGTCTACCAGTTGCCTGCTTAATGATCTCTTGGGATATCTTTTCTGCCCGAGCATTTGTAAGTCGATTGCCTTGTTTATCGAGAACAATGGTTTTATTAAGGTCGACATCCAGGCCCCAAACATATTTTACCCTTTGCTTTTTAGCCATTGTGTCCTCTTCTCCGGAAATTTGTTGGCATTACGTGGATAACTAAAATCTCATCTTCAAACTCAACTCCCGCAATCTCCAGCTCTAGCCCTCGATCGTCGATACCTGTCCAAAACAATCTATGTTCAAACTCATTGCGTCCTGGTGTGCGCATAGCTCTGTTATTGTCAATAACAAAGCGTGCATGTGCTGCTCCAATTTTGTGTTTTCGCGCGTCAGAGGTAAACCTAATATTCTTCATCATATCTTATGCGCCACACAACTCTTTGTCAAATATCGTGCTCTTGGTGGCCAAAGATCTTTGTTTTTGCTTCATGCTCTGACAGTCGCAGCCCCTGGTGACAACACCACCGACTTATCCCCAACGCGCAAATCTCTATACTCAAGCCATGGGCGGTACCAGAAAACTACTGATAGTCATTACCGTCACCGCTCTTGTATTAACTGGCTGTAGTTCAACCACCAAAGAATCATTTCCAGATGCATCCAACGATGCATCGAGCCTTAACTGGCAAGAGTGTGATGGTAATTTCCAATGTGCGACGTTAAAAACTCCGATTGATTACACCGACGAATCCCTGGGCGAATTCGATATTGCCGTGATCCGCTACCGCGACCCAGGCCAGCACGATCGCATCGGCTCTCTAGTGATTAACCCCGGGGGGCCAGGCGTGAGCGGCATCGAATACGCCCTTAGCGCCCAGTACATCCTGAGCCCCGATGTTCTTGAACGTTATGACATCGTGGGCTTTGACCCCCGCGGAGTAGGCGCCAGCACCCCTATTCACTGCCTTAGCGATGCCGAGCAGGACGTGCTCTTTGCTAGTGATCCCAAGCCCGATAACGAGGCTGAATACGCCCAAGCGCTCAGCGAGACCCAGGCCTTCATCAATAAGTGTCTGGCAAAGACGGCCAACCTCGCACACTTTTCAACCGCAGATGCCGCCCACGATATGGAGCTACTGCGCCAGGGGCTGGGTGATGAGAAGTTGAATTACATGGGCTTTTCCTACGGCACATATCTTGGAACGCTCTACGCCCAAGAGTTTCCCAATAACGTCGGGCGCTTTGTTTTAGACGGTGCAATCGATCCATCGATCTCTATCGATCAACAATCTTTAATCCAAGCCGTTGCATTTGATCAAGCGCTCGCCAACTTTATTGCCGACTGTGCACAACAAAAAAACTGTCCTCTGCCCCCCAACGCAACACCTGCCTTCTTTATCGAACTCTTTACAAAAGTTGCAGCAAGTCCATTAACGATTACTAATGGCGAATCAACGCGCCTGATTACCGAAGGCTTAGTTGTTACCGGTACCGCCTCCGCCCTCTATGACGATGCATCGGGCTGGCCACAACTGCGCACCGCAATATCGCAAGCTCTCCAAGGAGATGGAAGCGGATTTGCGAAGTTAGCCGATAATTACAACGGTCGCAAAAGCGATGGCACCTTTAGCGATAATCAAAACGATGCCAACATTATTATCGATTGCTTAGATTGGCAGGAGAGCCGCAGCAACGATGCGATCCGTGCATCGGTGGCAAAGTTTATAAAGGCAGCTCCAGTCTTTGGTCCCTACGTTGCATACAGCGGCATAACATGTAACACGCTTAATAAAGCCATTGGGCGCTCACAAATAACAAGTGATCAAAACACCGCGCAGATTCAAAATACAGCAACGCCTGTTCTCATCATCGGCACCACCCAAGATCCAGCCACACCGTATGTATGGGCTAAAGCCCTCGCCAATTACATCGCCGGTTCGAGATTAATAACACTCAAGGGCGAAGGCCATACTGGCTATGGCCGCGGTTCGGCCTGCGTCGACGATGCGGTTGATCAATATCTCCTCGAAAGACTCATACCTAAAGCCAACTTACTTTGTAACTCTTAAACCCCAAAGCGTTACGCGCAGCATGGCCTCAACAACTATCTTCATATTCATTTTACTGACCCCGAATTCACGCTCAATGAATGTAATCGGGACTTCCTTAATTTTTCCATTTAACGCCAAAACTTTGCGGGTCATCTCAATCTGAAAGCAATATCCCTGACTGAGTACAGTTGAAAAATCAATTCTTTCGATTATTGAGGTTTTATAGACTCTAAAGCCAGCGGTGACGTCATTGACTCCCACGTGAAGCATAAACTTTGCATACTTATTTGCCGCCCTTGAAAGCAGTTCACGGCTCCTACTCCAATTTCTTACAGCACCACCCTTAACCCAGCGTGACCCAATAACAAGATCTAAGCTTGGGATAGCTCGCGAAACTTTGATTAATTCAACCAAGTCTTCGGGGCGGTGAGAACCATCAGCATCCATTTCAACGAGGGTTTCATACCCGCGCTCAATTCCCCAAGCAAACCCAGCTAAATATGCTGCTCCTAACCCACTCTTTTCTTTCCTGCGCATGACATAGATACGGCCGGCCAACTCACTTTGTGCCATGGCCTCCACCACGTCAGCGGTGCCATCCGGTGAGCCATCATCGACCACCAATACGTGAACCTCCGGTAGGAGGGCGGTGATACGAGAAATCAATCGAGGGGCACTTTCTACTTCGTTATATGTCGGCACTATCACCAGGGTCTTAGGGGTGCTCATGGGCCGATTATTGCAGTTTCACGCTCGCTCATTTGCCTTAGCGCATCGGGATATGGTCATTAGCACCCCTTCCTATAGGGCAAGATTTACCCATGCGCTTAGACCATGTCTCATATGTGACCTCCCATGACCAACTAGCCGACACAGTTCAACGCCTAGGCTCACGCCTAGGCTCAACCTTCGTAGACGGAGGTATTCACCCACGCTTTGGAACACGTAACTTCACACTACCTTTACAAAACGGTCACTACATCGAAGTTGTCTGCCCACTCGATCACCCAGCCTCTGATTCGTCGCCATTTGGTAAAGCTGTTTCAAAGCGTGCTGCAGAAGGTGGCGGCTGGCTTACTTGGGTTGTCTCTGTTGATGATGTCTCAAAGGTTGAAGCGCGCCTGGGTCGTCAAGCAGTAGATGGCCACCGCATAAAGCCAGATGGCACAGATATTCGCTGGAAGCAGATCGGAGTTCTTGGAACTTTAGAGGATCGCCAACTGCCATTCTTTATTGAGTGGATTGAAAATCACCACCCATCAACTGATGGCAAGGCGATTGCAAAGATTGTTAAGGTGGAAATCGCAGGAGATGAAAAGCGAATCACTGATTGGCTAGGAGATGATTTAGCAACTGCCCTTGGAAGTGATGTTGAGGTTATTTGGTTAAGCCCAGCTGATACTGAGGGCGAGTCAGGAATAGTTGCGGTGCATCTGATGACTCCGAGTGGTGTGGTGAGAGTGGATTAAGAAATTATGGACATTTCACGACTACAGCCCTTTGATGTTGGTCAAATGCAACGGGTTGGGTCAAGAAATGATGGCGGATATGTAATTCCAACCCAGATACCGCCTATTGATTTATTAATTTCATTTGGTCTTGGAGATAACTGGAGTTTTGAAAAAGGTTGTTTAAAATTAGCCATTGTGAAGAAGTGCATTGTTTTTGATCACACAGTAGGGCTATCCACTTTTTACGGCAAATTCTTCACAAGGCTCCACAAGACCCCAACGGAGATAAAGGCTCTCGCCTTTAGACTAATTGTAATTTTTCGATACTTTACCGATTTCTCTTCGGCCAAGCTGCAGCATATTAAGAAGGAGATTACCCGTGATAGTAATTCATCAACTAGCACTAACCTTGCCGCGATTGCCAATGATATTCCCACGGTTTCATTCATACTAAAGGCTGACATAGAAGGTGCTGAATATGAAATTATTGATCAAATCAATAATTTTAGCTATCGGATACCCATTTTGATTTTAGAGTTTCATCATACCGACTCACTTCGATTTAAGTTTGAAGAAAGTTTGGATAAGTTGTCACACAACTACCACATATGTCATACGCACATCAATAATTTTGAGGGATTAGCATCTGATGGTATCCCTCAAGCTGTTGAGATAACTTTTATCCATAAGAATTTATGCACTCCAACAAAGAAAATTGACTTAATTCCTAGACAAGA
Source organism: Actinomycetota bacterium (assembly GCA_947477185.1). Classification (GTDB taxonomy): domain Bacteria; phylum Actinomycetota; class Actinomycetes; order Nanopelagicales; family Nanopelagicaceae; genus Planktophila. Next base: position 33,838 of record CANJTH010000002.1, on the reverse strand, counting down.
ATTGGATTATCCTTCGGCACCATTTCGTGAAGATCTGTCAATTCGGTTTCGATAAATGCCAGAAATTAAAAATCTAAATTTTTCAACAGCCATTCTCTTAGTAGGATACAAAAGACTAGATTTCCTAATTAATCGGATAAGCGAGCTCGAGAAGAATTTCAGACTCCCAATCGTAATCTCCATTGATGGCAATTCTGACTCCGAAACAGTAAATGCAATTAAGTTCTATTTAACGTCATACGTTGAGAAGAATCCTAAATCAGCATTAACTTTTAAAATTCTAGGTGTTAATTTGGGGATTGCAAAACATATCCCTGTTGCAATTTCGGAAGTCCTTTCTGAATATAACCAAGTCATTGTCGTAGAGGATGATGTTGTAATCTCTAAAAACTTTGTAAAAGCAATGCTCAGCGGTTTTGAGTTAGCCAGAAATCAAGCAGATGTAGGAGTCATTGGGGGATTTTCCGTATATAAAGACTCGCTTACTTTTTCGAGATCTGCACTTTGGAGAAAGTCAAAGTATTTCTCTGCTTGGGGTTGGGGGATAAACCGTGAGAATTGGGAGAAATTCAGATTAGTTCTGCCAAATAATTTTCAAGATTCTTTAGAGCAGTCAAATACTTGGAATTCATTAAGTAGCTATCGAAAGAATATGCACTTAAGCCGGTTTAAGAAAGTGACTAATGATAATCAGCCCTTGTGGGAATATCAGATGCAGTATTTCTTGTTTAGATATGATTTGAAAATGTTGTTAACAACAAGGAGAATTTCTGATAATGAAGGTTTTGGAAGTCATTTAAGTACGAACACTATTGGTGCTAGGCCCAGATGGATGGGAGATATAGAGTGTACAGAGACTGTAGTCATTTCGAGAATTTCAAAAACTTCCTGGCTTTATGAAATTGGAGACGCCATTACAGTTAGTGGAGATTTGAGAATTTTTAATCTCTTACGCCTTAAGTCTGTTATAAAAAAGTCATAAGTACATTTGTAAGTTGATCATAAAAGCTCATCTAACCTGCAATCCAGCCTTAACCGTACTACTAAATTCTACACAAGCGTGGCAGCATAAATCTAAGGCATAAAGAACTATTATGGGTAAATGCATAAAAAAGAGACTTGGTTGATAACAGGTGGTGCCGGTTACATCGGCTCTCATATTGCAAATGAATTCATATCAAATGGGAAAGACGTAGTTATTTACGACTCTCTTTTTCATGGACTTGAATCACGGGTTGAATATTTGTGCAGAAATTACAAAATTGAAATTCCATTAATTGTGGCAGACATTCGAAATACACTCGCTCTTGAAAACACAATTTTAAAATTTAAGCCAGAAGGTATAATTCACACTGCAGCTCTTAAATCTGTTGAAGAATCAATCAAGCGGCCTTCCGAGTATTTGGAGGTAAATTTTGAAGCCACTAAAAGCCTTCTTGAAATTGCTTTTATGCATAAAGTTAAGCACTTTATTTTTTCATCAACAGCAGCAGTATATGGCTCTCCATCTGATTCAAAGCCTGTCAAAGAGGCTGACCCAACAAACCCGATCTCTCCATACGGTACCTCCAAATTAATGGCAGAGGGGGAACTAAACAAGTTTCTAGCTATAACAGGTAATCGTGGGGCCTCTCTTCGTTTCTTTAATGTTGTCGGTACGGCAGCTCCAGAACTTCAAGATAACTCGACTGATAATCTTGTCCCTATTGTGATAAATAATCTCAAGTCTGGAACCCCCCCTACAATTTTTGGAACTGACTACCCGACAACTGATGGCACTTGCATCCGTGACTACATTGATGTGCGCGATGTAGCTCGAGCACATTTTAAAACTGCCAATTCAAGGTTAAAACTACCTCATGTCTTAAACGTAGGAACCGGTCGCGGTGCTTCAGTAAGAGAAGTTATTAGACTAGTCGGTGCATCTGCAGGCAGTACAGAAATTTCTACAAATACAGCAAATCGTCGGGTTGGTGATCCAGCATCTTTATGTGCCGATACTTCTCTGCTAAAGAGCACAATCGCGTTTATGGCGGAATACTCGCTCGAAGAGTCCATAAAAAGTTTAAGATAATGAGAGCATAGGGTTCATGTTTAGCCCATCAAAATACCGAGTAGACATTCAGGTTCTCAGAGGCCTAGCGGTTCTTGCTGTAATTCAATTTCCACGATTTCAATTCGTCCGGCTCGCGGATCTTATAAGCCGCGTCCTAACTCAGATCAAAGACGCTGGCGACCTAGATAGTCCTTCTGGCTAAAAATAATTGATATTTTGAGATTTTCGCCCTTATTATGGAGATATTGAGATTAGGAGATATTTGTGAAGAGGATTTATCTAACTTACGATAACACATCGTTACAAGATGGAGTTGGGGCTCAACTCCAGCGCATATTTGGTATTTATTCAATTTGTAAACGCTTGAAATTGAATTACATTCACTCAAGAATTATTGTGACAAAAGAAGAATTGGCGCATAACGTAGAGTCGGTAGGAGGATTAGAAAAAATCTTAAATGAGGTAAATACCAAATTTGTATTTCCTTCCTCAAATTTACCGGAAAATTATCGCGAGATTACAGTGCGAAATATTTCAAGACGGAACTTGATTGAATTTATAGTCAAGTCTTATATTAAGAGGGAAAATCTTCTAGTGAAGATCTGTCTGCCTTATGGAGTTATTGATAAATATCCAGACTGGTACGAATTTGCCGGAACTCAGATCAGAAATTTAAGCTCGTTCAAAGTAAAAAAGAACAAGCATCAAGTAGTCGTCCACATACGCCATGGATACAAGCCGATAACAGGAAAAAATAGCGCAAGCACCCCTAGATTTCTACCCTTAAACTATTATCCGATTGCATTAGAAGAGTTATTTAAAAGAGAAAAGCTTGATATTTGCACACCAGTGGTGGTGCATACAGATATCCCGGCTTCAGATGGCACTTGGCGACCTTTTCAAGAAGAAAAAATTTCAGAACTCAATAGTGTCGGGTATGAATTTTCAAATCAACAACTGGATTTCAAAACTATTGACCTAAAGCAAGAATACTTCTCGAATTATCCAAATTTAGTCGTAAAATACTGTCATCCTATCTTGGATACTTTAGAAGATATGTATAGTTCACAGTTTCTGTTGATGAGCCGTTCCTCTTTTTCTTACATCGCTGGAGTGATAAATCCAGGAGTTGTCTATATTCCTAGAATTCATAATCATGCAAAGATGAGCCGATGGCAATGGGATTTTCATGAAGTTAAAATCACTAAAACTGAACTCCTGTCAGGGATTTAATCTAGGCACATTTTCTGCCAATCAATTGTCTTTCTAAGCCCAGCTCTCATTTGAGTAAATTCAAACTCTTGGTCGAAGAGGTCAAGAGTTCTAGTCATGTCTAATAGAACTGTACTTGGGGCGGAACCCATGTCTATTATCATCGTAGGTAATTCAAACTTGGCACCGGTTAAAAAACAGATTTCTTCCGCAAGACTTCTAATTGAAATCAATTCTCTTCCGCCCAAATTATAAATGGGTTTTGTTCCGTCTGTTGTAATTTTTATAATAAGTTTGATAGCATCTTCAATAAAACAATAGGCTCGCATGGCTTTTCCCAGATCCATCATCACCAATTTCCTATCATTTAAAGCCCTATCAATAAATGAATAAAGGACTCGTGCGTCGTTTCGCTTAGTTCCTGGTCCATAAACTAGAGCGATTCGGATTGAGCAGGTGCTAATTCCCAATTCCTTACCCATAATGTTTGTGAGAGCTTCACCAAATCTCTTTCCCTCTATGTAAGAAGCTCTCTCATGAAGAGGATTGGTTGTGCCAATATGTTCTTCATTGTACGGGATAGATAGTGATCCTGAATAAATTTCTGAGGAACTAAAAAAAATGAATCTACCTCCGGGGTTGACTCTTGCTAAAAGCTTTCTTGTTATTTCACTATTTAGCAGCATCGTACTAATACCATCAGCCATAAATTTTGCTGGTTGACCATAACCAGCTGCATGAAAAATCAAATCAAAATTCGAAATATTATCAACAAATGAAGAATCTAATAAATCACCATTTAAAGTTTTTACTTTTTCATAATCAATCCCAAGATTGGGAAATACTCCACTTTTAGTTACTACTGAAATCTCTTCAGCACCCTTACGCCGCAGAGAAAGTAATGCTTTGAGTAAGTTTGAACCAATAATTCCCGACGCGCCAGTAACTAAAATTTTGGAACTTGCCAGATCTACTAAGCCACTCATTTGATAAACTCAATTATTCTTTCTCTAATTTGACTTGCTGAAAGCAACATCACATCATCAAGTTGTTGAACCGTTCCGTAACCATGAATAAACTTACGTGGGATACCGATGTTGCAAATCGAAATAAATCTATTCGGGGTAGATTGCACGACTAAATGATTCAAGGTACCTTCATAAAATGGTTCAACAATAATCAATCTATTATTACTAATGTTTTTACTCAACTCAATCTCCGTATCAGAAGAAATTTCATTTAAGTATACAATTTCGCAATCTAAAGAATTGCAAGCCTCAAGAGTCCGGTCCAAAAAAGGCCCAACCACAATTACAGTTGCACGACCTCCCTGCTTCAACCGGGTAACCGATTTACCAAAGGTATTAACTGGCTCCTTGTTGCACAATTCGGTAATTCTGAAGTAAGTAGCCAAATCATTGTCAAAATTAGTTAGTAGTTGTTCCTCTAACTCAGTCGGATGGCCAGGTATGCATATCTGAAAACCTGGAATTCCAAGTAATACTTCCACGTCTGCAGGCGCATGGTGAGTGGCACCAAGCGATGAATAATCGTAAGATGCGCCTACCGCAACAAAGTTTCCTGACAAATGTTGATAACCAAAATCAACTTTTAACTGTTCGTGGGCTCTTTCGACCAAAAATGGAGCAATTGTATGAACAAAAGGATACATCCCAGACTTTGATATACCAGCCGCAACTCCTATCATGGTTTGTTCCAGAATTCCCATATTTATAACTCTCTTAGGATATTTTTCTATGCTCTCTCTAAATGAAAAAACTCCAATGTCCCCTAGCAGGAGCATAGTATTTTCATTTTCTGTGATTATTTGCGCCACCACCGAGGCAAATCTTTTTCTCATGATAATTGTTCCAAGAATGCCTTGAATTGTATTTTATTAGGGACTTTATGATGCCATTCGGGATTACTTTCCATTTCCCGAATTCCAAACCCCTTAATCGTATTTGCAATGGTTACTTTGACTCTTTCAGATTTCCTATCCATCTCAGCTTGCACCTTAGAAATATCATGCCCATCTATTTCTCTAACATCACAGCCAAAAGAGGCAAATTTTTCGGGTAAATTTCCTAGTGAAATGGCACGATCGCCAGAGTGATTAAAATCGACAAAAATATGGAGATTATTCAATTTATGATGTGCAGCCACCATCAAAGATTCCCAATTGGACCCTTCATTTAATTCTCCATCTCCCACTAAAACAATAATATCTCCAGATTTATCTGTTGCCCGTTGGCTAAGGCAATACCCAACAGCAATTGGTAAACCGTGACCTAAAGATCCAGAAGATATTTCTATTTCAGGAATTTTAGAGGAATCTGGGTGTCCCCCAAAATCCGAATCAATTTTACAAAAATTCTGCACCCATGAATCTGGGATTAATTGCATCTCATTTAGTACAGAATACAGAGCTAAGGAGGCATGACCTTTAGAAAGCAAGAATTTACTTGCCTCGTTGGAGCGAAAGATTTGATGGCTGTAAATTCCGGCTATAACTTCCAAAACAGAGTAGGCGCTTGCGATATGTCCTTCGCCAGCAAGAAAGGCAGCCTCTAAAATTTTTCTTCGCATACTTGAAGTATTTATCCGAGATACCCCCATATCCACGCTCTTAGGATATAGCAAAAAAGTCTTCCAAAGTCTTTTTATTGAATAACATCAGTGACTTTAGTTAACGCAGGGTACAATTGAATTATGTTGAGGGGTCAGAAATGAAACTGCTTGTGACCGGTTCAAGTGGACTGGTTGGGTCCGCTTTGCGTAAACTCGCGCCCAAGGATTCAGTTTTTTTGTCTAGAACAGAATCAGATTTAACAGATTTTTCTTCCGCAGAGGCCGCTTTTAAAAATCACAAACCTACCCATGTGATTCACTTGGCCGCAGAGGTTGGAGGTATTGGCGGTAACATTTCAAATTCTGGCGAATATTTCAGGAATAATATTCTGATCAATACAAACGTTCTAGAAGTAGCCAGAAAAGTTGGCGTAAGTAAACTTGTATCGTTTATGTCAACTTGTGTTTTCCCTGACTCAGCTAAATATCCACTAACTGTTGATCAGATACATGACGGCCCACCTCACCCTTCTAACTTTAGCTACGCGTATGCCAAACGAATGTTGGAAGTACAAAGCCGCGCCTATAGAAAACAGTGGGGTTTAGATTACCAAATTTTGATACCAACCAATATATATGGACCAAACGACTATTGGAATTTAGAAGAAGGGCATGTTGTCCCATCATTAATTCATAAAATTTACTTAGCTAAAATCAACGGGCAGCCTCTAAATGTTTGGGGCACGGGAGCACCATTACGCGAGTTCGTATTTAGTGAAGATATTGCAAAATTAGCATTATGGGCAATTGAGGCTTACGAAAGCACCGAACCTCTGATTCTTTCGTCAGGAATTGAAGTTTCCATAAGAGATTTAGTAATCACCATATCTAAACTTATGAAGTTTACAGGAGAAGTTAATTTTGACGATAATAAACCGGATGGACAGTTTCGCAAACCCTCAGATTCTGAAGGTTTGAAAACATACTTACCAAATTTTACCTACCAAAATCTCGAGAATGGCCTGAGCAAAACTATAGAATGGTTTATTTCGAATTATCCAAATATAAGACTTTAATCATGAGGACATGGAATAGCAACTTTGAACCTTGATTCGCTTTTCTGTGGAAGAAAAACTTGTACGAGATACGCAAAAAATGATGGGCTCTATAGAGACTATAATCATCTCTCTGCCCCTGGCGCAGCATTAGCAATATCCCAATTGCGGAATTTTCTCAATCGATATCCATAAACTTATGTGACATCAGTCAAATAGCATTTCATTTCCCACTTCATATCTGATTTATCTTAACTACTCGATTTTTAAATATATGGGATAGGCGTGTGTTAGCACTTTTTGATTCCCACGAAGCAAGTTATGTCGCATCTAGTATAATACACTACAAGTTAGACTTTAAGAGAGATTTTTTGAGCTTATACATAATTCACGAATAAATTCAAGTCGTAACAGTGCAAGTATACTGGAATAGCAAGTGTAAAAGTTCGATTCTAATATCAGAATAAATTAAAGCTCTAAAAGAAATGGAATTTTAGAGCAAAAGAATATTTAAAATTGCAAGACAAGCTCATTTCGATCTTTTGTGGCGCTTAATATTATATAGTTAATTACCCTCAGATCTTCGTTACTTATCAGGCTTTATGCATCCTTTAAGCTTTAAACATCTACCCTATACAAGTGGATGGAGGTAGATAGTAAACCTTATTGATCATTGAAGTGTAGGATTGCACTAAGCGAAGGGTTTGGGGGCAATATGAGGGAATTTGATGTAGCTGTAATTGGAAACGGGGTAATAGGGACACTTGCGGCTATTAGAGTAAAACAGCATAATCCAGAAAAGTCCGTTGTATTGGTAGGGAATATCGGCAGAATGGATTCTGCAAGCGTCGCAGCCGGCGCGATGATTGCAGTTTACGCAGAAATGGAAGCTTGTGCTCCGGCTCAGCAGCAAACGCAAGAGAAATATCTAAAAATCGGGAAAGACTCTTCAATAAGTTGGAGAAAATTTCTGACAGAGACTGGTGGTCTAGATACGATAACGGCAGAAGACACAGTCGTTTTTTTAAAAAAAGGCCATTCTGAATTTGAATTTGCAAATTTTCAAACAGTTAAAGCTGCCTTAAGACAAGATAAAATTAGCGCTATTGCAGTCGATGTTTTGGAACTAGAAAATAAATCAAATATTTACGATGCAATTCGTATTCCTGGTGAATTTGCAATTTGTTCGGTGACTTTATTTAAACATTTTGAGACACTCTTAAGATTGCTAAACATCGATATTATTCCAGATAACGCAGATGCCATAGACCTAGTAAAAAGTGAAGTGGTTTTCAAAGAACCTAATTTGAATTTTGGATTTTGCAAAATAGTAGTGGCTGCGGGTGCACAGTCAGCAGCACTCTTTCCCCAACAGGTAATTCTACCTATGCTTCAAGGAGTAGGCACCGCAGTCAAAATAGATGGAAATATGGATACTAAGTGGCTTTCCAAAAATGTAATTAGATCTGTAAATAGAGGTGGTGCCCAGTGTGGGGTACACGTTGTGCCGCAAAATAACGACGTCATTTATCTTGGCGCAGGTAATTATGTTAGCCCTCCAGGAACGGCTCCTCACAGACTAGATACCATTAGATATTTGCTGTCAACTCTCGAGAACGATTTATTGAGCAGGAAAATTATGTATAATTTTACAGGTAACCTCGTTTTAGGAATGCGTCCGAAGTCAATTGATGGGTTACCGATGATTGGAAATTTAGCAAGTTGGCCAAATGTTTTTGTGGCAACGGGAACAAATAGACTTGGGTTGACATGGGCCCCTCGAATTGCCGATCAAATTGTTGCCTGGCTAAGCGAAAAAAGTAAAATTGACAGTGAATTCATGGGATGGGAGCCCGATAGGACCCCAAAAACTTATGGTTCAGAGGATGAGGCCATTAACTATTTTGTTTCAAGTAGAATTAGTAACGCTTGTGAACACGGATTGTCAGGAACTAGTGCTAAAGAACTTACAAAACTAGATTCAGAGTTTAGATTTGTAGCATCAGGTCTCATAACCCAACTATCCAAAAAATTCGCTAAGTATGATGGAATTATATTTCATCCAGATAACTGGACTGCCTTATTATCGATGGACATATCTTAATCCGAGTACCATTGAGTAGCGTGATTTGTTAGTTCAGTGCCAGCGTGCGCAATTCGGTAACGTGCCGATACGATAGCCCGCCTGAATTGAGATTTCTCAATGCGTGAAGCAATTCTTTCACAATTCTTACAAAATCTAAAGTCTATATTTTCTATAAAATTTGGCTCATGCATCTTTGGAAGCTTCGGCTGCGATCTTTGATTCATACCTCTAAAATCTAAAAAACTCACATCGTTTGCTATACGTTCAGTTGCTGAATTGGCAAAAAAACCTGCGGACCAGAGTGAATAGTTAGCCAGAGCATCCCACCTCTTAGAAGACAGAATTCCCCATTCTGAATACTTGGTCCAGTATTCAACTATTTGTTTATAGTAATTTGACTCTATTTTGGATTCAACTTCAAAAACATTGTTTATTGCGTTTATCACTATTTTTTTATCAAAAACCTTATCGTTCCAAATTTTTTCTACTAAATAATACAAAGATGAATTAATAGTTTGCCCCCAAAGGGGTACAAATAGTGTATTTTTAATTGAATTCAACTGCCCATGGTCTGCATGAGAATAACCAGTTAAAAGGAAAGGATCAGAATCATTTTTTCGCATATTTTGTAATATGAGGTAGGCATCTAAGTCAATATCTATATCTTCCTCAAGCCAAATACCGTACTCTTCCACTGCTAGGGCTCGCAATTGCACCCTAAGAATATGATTAGTGTTTCCAACATTTTTGTCATAAATCCATAAATCAATTCTTGAATCAATTAACGCAAAGTTTTCAACTGTCTCTATTGTACTCTTTCGCCAGAAAGCTTCATTTTTGTCTGCACTCTCCCTCAACCCATCAATAATAACAATCAGCGAACCCAATTCTCCCCACTCAAGAATTTTAGAAATTGTTCGTGCAGTCAATTCGGGTCTGATATACGACCACAAGAAAACGGTTTTCATCTAATATACCTCCATAAATACAAGTAAGGAGAGAACCACAGCGTTTAGTTGGACAGAAATCCAATTATCTAAGCACAGTGAAATTATTTTACCACAAACCCTTCCAATATCTTTGTACAACTTTAATTATTGTTAAACTTGGAACCACTTTAATGAATGAACCTTTTCAGCCCAAGGTGAAATTACAAGCCCACCTTTTTGAGAAACTATTTGTGCCGCCCACCAACAGAGGGTACTTCTTGAGCAAATTAGAAATTCAGCATCGGATAAACGAGATAATAATTGATTAGGACTTAATTCCTGTACCTCTTCAGGGTACTCAACGTCTGTGAGCGAATGAAGCATCTCTCGAGCCGAGGGAAGGTCGTCTGAATAGCAAATAATTTTGTCTATATTGTAATTATTTTTTATCCAATTAATTGCCCTTAAATAATAATCTGAATCCAAGGGATTTGAGTCTATCTCTGAGAAATCTGTCAGTCGAATATGGATAACAACAGATCCAGTCTTCAATTCAGCTACATGAGTGAGGTGTGTGAGATTGAATTTCATTGGTAAAAACTCGTTTGATTGAAAATAGCCTTTAATGACAAATATTGGCCGAGGCTTTATATCAAGATGAAATTGCTTTTCGCTAATTATAAGTGAATTTAAAATAGGATGATTAAGCCTATTAAATATTTTTAATAAGAAAGTTTCAATTCTGTTAGTCTCTTCAAGCTTGACAGTATAAAATACCTTTCTAAGCTCTAGTTTCTTATAGAAACCACGTCGAGTTGGATTATTTGCATGGTCAACAATGTCGCTAAAAACCCTTACATGGTTGCCCAATTTATTAGCAAAAGCCACCGCTGCAGCAATTTGGTGTAATTGGTTGCCCAAACCCCCGCGGAGGATGACATAAACACGCGGCCAATTGGCATAGGATGTCATAGGTTAATAATCACACACCTTAGGGTACGTGACCTATCGTATAATGGGGCTGGGTTTGAGGGGGCTACTTAGTTGAAGCGGATAAAATGGAACGATTTCCCCCTACCGCTCATACAGGTCAACCCACCAAGCCTTTCTAAAACGAACAGGCATTTGAAAAGTGTATATAAATCTGGAATATTTAGTAATTCAGGTGAAACTCAAGTTAGGGTATCAAGCCAATTAGCTAAACATGTTAGTAAGCACTTTTCTGGCTATCTGGTCAACAATAACACCATGGGTCTTACGGCATGCCTCCTTGAAATAGATGTTAGGAATAGACATGTCCTAATTAGCAACTTTACATTTAATGCCACATTACAAGCGGTTTTACTGGCCGGAGGAATTCCAGTGGTATGCGATGTTAATCCTGATTCTCTCGAATTGGATTTGCAGGAGGTCCAAGATCTGATTTCAAACGAGAAACTGGATATTGCTGCCGTGTTGCCAACACGAATCTTTGGGTATGTTAATGATTTTTCACCATTGATAAAATTTTGTAACCAGCACGAAATACCCGTTGTAATAGATTCTGCCGGCGCATTTCCTACGACTGAGCATACTTGGAATTTTTCAACATTTTCTAAATTTGAAGTTTTTTCATTTCATGCCACAAAAGTATTTGGAATTGGTGAAGGAGGCTTAATAGTAGGACTTCCACTTGATATCGAGAGCGTCAAGAAGAGATGCAACTTTGGGATTTCATTTACTGATGGGTATTCCTTTAATGAAGGCTTGAATGCCAAAGCTGATGAATTTACAGCAGCTCGAGCAAGCGCTCGTTTCCCAGAGTATATCGATGATGTCAAAAAACGGTGCGAGTTTGTACAGGTTTACGAAGATTTAGTCGCCAATTCCAAAAAAATTAAATCTTTACCCAAGAACTCAAAAACAGTGTTCTCTTACTTTCCAATTATTTTCGAAGATTCAAGTCAGTTAATTAGGTTCGAAACAATGGCTAACAAATATTTTATGACTCGACGTTACTATTCACCAACCATAAAAAGTGGATATAGAGGAACTGCAAAAATCGAGTACGCTTCCGAACTAAAAATTTCTGAAGCAATTTCAAAACGAGTTCTTTGCTTACCCGTTTATGTTAAATTCCAAAAAAATGTACCTTTAAAAATAAAAGAGAAAATAAAAGAAATTCTGGAAAAAATCTAATGAAAATAGTAATAACTGGGGGAGCCGGGTTTATCGGGTCTGAAATGTGCCACCAACTGGTTAGTCTAGGACACCAAGTTACAGTTCTTGATAGCCTGACTTATGCCGGAAGAAAGTCATCGTTGAAGTCGATCTGGAATGAAATAAGATTTATCGAGTTAGATATCAGAAATGCTCGGGGAATTCAAAGTTTTTTTGGGAAACAAAGTTATGACATTGTCGTCAATTTTGCGGCAGAAACACATGTTGATAATTCTATTTCAGGCCCAAGAATATTTTTCGAAACTAATATACTTGGAACTTGCAATTTATTAGAGGAAACTAAACGCCATGGGTTTCGATTCCTTCAGATTTCTACAGATGAAGTTTATGGATCCATAAGAGAGGGAGAATTTTTTGAAGATGATAAACTTGTGCCATCCTCACCGTACAGTGCATCTAAAGCTTCCGCTGAATTAATTGTTAATTCATATTTAAAAACCTATGGTGTAAATGCACTTGGAGTTCGATGCTCAAACAATTATGGGCCGAGACAAAATGCAGAAAAATTGATTCCAGCCTTTATATTGAAACTCAAGAAAGGTGAAAAAGTTCCAGTTTATGGTACAGGAATGAATGTAAGGGAATGGATACATGTATCAGATAGTGTTTCTGGAATTATCAAAGTAATGTTAGATGGACGGATAGGTGAGTACTACAACATTTCTAGTGGTGAGTTTCATTCTAATTTGCATGTAACACAAAGGTTGTTGTCTTACTTTAAGAAAGATGATTCACTCATTGACTTTGTTGAAGATCGAAAAGGGCATGATTTCAGATATGCAATCAATAGCCAAAAAATAATATCTGAACTTGGTTGGGTGCCGAAAGTGCAATTCTCTATCGGACTAAATTCGACTATTGATTGGTATCTGGAAAACCCAGATTATTTAGAAATAGAGAACTCGAAATGACCGTGAGGACAAAAGGTATACTTTTGGCAGGTGGCAAAGGAACTCGCTTGGCACCCATAACAAGTGTAGTAAACAAACATTTATTGCCTATTTATGATAAGCCGATGATTTACTATCCACTTTCAACATTATTTTTGAGTGGAGTGCGCGAAATCGCAATAATAACAAATCCTAAAGATGTAGACACTTTTAAGAATTTATTGGGCCATGGATCTCAATTCGGTGTGGAATTTACGTATTTGAGCCAGGAAAATCCAAACGGTCTGCCTGAAGCTTTCATTATTGGAGAAGAATTTCTAAATGGCTCTAGTTCTGTGCTTGCACTCGGCGATAATCTATTAATCGGTCAAGGCTTTGGAAGAATTTTACAAAAGAATTTGGGCAAGAATGGCGCTTCAGTTTTTGCGTTCCCAGTAAAAAATCCGTCAGAGTACGGAGTTGTTCAATTTGATTCAACTGGCAAAGTAATCTCACTAGAAGAAAAACCTATAAAACCAAAATCACGCTATGCCATTCCTGGATTATATTTTATGGATGCAGACGCAATAGAGTTTTCACGTCAATTAAAACCTTCGCAAAGAGGTGAATTAGAGATAACAGACCTATTGAGGAGTTATCAAGAAATTGATTCTCTGCAGGTGACTAGACTCGAACGAGGAACAGGATGGCTAGACACAGGAACTACTGAATCATTGTTTGCAGCTTCGGAGTTAGTGCGAGTACTTCAGAATCGCCAAGGTTACAGAATAGGTGTTCCCGAAGAGATTGCTTTCAATAATGGATGGATTGACTCTCTCGAACTCTTGAAATCTGCACAAAAATATAGAAATACTTCCTATGGAGACTATCTTGCTGAGATCGCCAGCGAGCATGAGAATCACAGTAACCCGTAAATGGATACGGAGGGGGGCAAGAAGTCTTTATCGCAAAGCTTCATTTTCGTGGTTGAAAACCTGCGAATTGGAGGAATTCAAAGACTTGTGCTTGATGAGTGTTATCAATTGATAGAGTGGGGACATACACCAACAATTATTTCATTGTCCCCCCATCTACAAGGTGACAGTATGCTAGAAATTGATACTGGATATCCTTTAGTGAAGAAAGTGAATGTAATCTACCTAAACCAAAGCAAATTGGTTCACTTTAGATATTTTTTTAAGCTGATAGGTGGCAGCTCAAAAGAAAAGCTATTAATTAGCCATTCTGCCTCGGCGACACCGGTTATACGAATAGCAAGCATATTCTTAGGAAAAAGAATAAAGGTTACTCTTTTTATACATCAGCTACTAGCTTTGTCAGATACTAAACAAAAATTAAAAAGATTTATTTATAGTTTATTCGCAAACGAGATTGCTTTTTCATCGAATCAGTTTCTACTTGACTGGCAACACGAGATCAATAAGTTACCTGCCCTACGAATTCTATTTCTTAAAAAAATGAGTTTTGATCGCATGGGCGTTTATCTTCCTCGTCTCAGATGGGGTACATTAAATGGAGAAAAGATATGCGATTTAAATGTTCCACACTTGGTATTTATGTCCAGAATTTCGAGTTGGAAAGGTTCTAATACATATGTGGAGATTTGCAATAGAAATTTAAATGCAGAGCTACATTCCATTGCATTCATTAGTCGAAATAACCGTATTGAATTATTTAATCCAAACGATTTTAGGTCAGCCGAGTCTCATGTTGTATATGAAAAGGGCCTCACAAATGTTTCTTTAGATCCAAGGTCTGTCCACATTTATCCAAGTAACTACGGTCCTAAAATAAGATTCCCACAATCAATCGGAATGAATGTGCTTGAGATGCTTGCCCGTGGCATCCCTAGTTTGATCTCTCCAGAGGGGTTCGAATCATGGCCGGAGTTTAAGAATTCTTCTTTGGTGACCATCGTAAATTGGAGTAATCCAAGTGCGGTCGATAGCGCAATTGCGGACGCCTTGGATGTCACAATTAAAGACCGATTAGCCGAAACAGTTCGGCTCACGAGTATAATTTCGATTGAGCGGCATGTTGAAAGAATAATTGAACGCGTCTAGGATTATGAAAATAGTGTCATTTCTGAGACGAGCTCAGAAAATGTTGGAACCTTTGGGTAACCAGCTAAATTCCAGAAGAGTAGATGTTCTATGGGATGCTGAGTCTCAAGTGACAAATTCTTGTTGAAACCTTGGGGACTGACCACAACAGTCACTTTCTCTTTATTCAATTTATCAAGAATGAGCTGAACAACTTGGTGCCTTGACAAAACTTCTGCTGAAAAAAAGTTGAAAATCCCATTGGCTCTTCTATTTTCAAGAATCAAATTCTTGGTGAGAGCAACCAGCACATCTGCCGTGACCCCATTCCAGTAAAAATCTTCTTCAACGTAGAATATCTCTCCATTGTGTTGGCATTTAAGTTGTAATAACAAACCTTTGGATTTGTTATTAGATTCATGATCGCCAATGAAGGAAGTTCTAATTATCAAAGAACCAAAAAATGAAAAGTCTCCGATTGCTTTTGTGAACGCATATTGAGTAGAGGGAAGAGAGCAAAACTTCTCGAGATTTCTTTTCCGACGACCACTGTATACCGCATTCGTACTAAAGTGAATCACTTGAAATCCAAGAAATTTACTAAAAACGCTGAGAGATATAGGCAAAATCGAATTAGATCGAAATGACTCTATTAACCCAGAATTTTCTGATGTTGTGGCAATACAGTTGACTATATAATTTGGTCTCGTCATTCTAATTAGGTTGAACAGGTTTATTATGGTGAAGGAAAAAGCACACTTATTGGGGTCGCCGCGAGACGTACCAATTGTGTCTAGGCCTAAATTTTTCCTAAGCTCAGAAAAAATTCTGCTCCCCAGTAACCCGTCGCTTCCCAAGACGAGGACTTTCATAAACTTTAGCCCTTCATAGAAGATGCAATATGTGTGATGGAAGACAACATATGGGCAAGTTGGTCAGGATCTAAAATACGAGTATTTTCAGATGTGTATTCGGATTTGAAGTTCGAAGATTTTTGGGGAATAACTTCACTCCCAATCCGTTTTTTTACTTGAAAGTACTTATCATGCTCGATTGCAAGTGAGCGTTCTTCTGATGTGAGTAGAGTTTCATGGATTTTTTCTCCAGGACGAATACCAGTTACATTAATAGAAATATTTTTGTGGTGCATCATAATTGCTAGAGCATCTACGACTGTCTGCACCGTTGCAGCAGGCGATTTTTGGACAAATAGATCTCCTTTGTCACCGTTGGCCAAAGCAAATAAAACAAGATCAACTGATTCATCGAGAGACATCATGAATCTTGTCATCTTTAAATCTGTCACATTCACTTCGCCAGTTCTCTTAATTGATTCAATAAACTGCGGAATCACGGAGCCTCTAGAACCTATGACATTTCCGTAGCGGGTAACTACAGAGGTCGTTTTTGATGGATAATCTTCAGACCTAACTAGTTTTTCCATCATGGCCTTAGTCATCCCCATGGCATTTAAAGGGTATACGGCCTTATCAGTACTCAAGAAAACTGCATTGGTGACTCCTGATCCAGCAAATGAATTCAAAAGATTGTGACTTCCTTCAACATTGGTCTTAACAAACTCCCATGGAAATGATTCTGATGCCGGGACCTGCTTGAGCGCTGCGGCATGAAATACGAAATCTACTCCCGAGAGCGCCTTCTTTACAGAAGCTAGATCACGTATGTCGCCAAGAATATATCTTATCCTGGAGTCTTGAATTTCCTGTTTCATGAAGTGCTGTTTTGCCTCATCACGACTAAAAATAATAACTTCGGCGACATCTGTGGAAATCAACTTTTTAGCTAATGTATTTCCAAAGGACCCAGTGCCTCCTGTAATTAAAAAGGACTTATTTTTTAACATAACACTCCTTTGCTAGGTAATCCTCAATACCTCATCACAGTCTATTCTAATACCTTATACACTAGTGACTTTTGGAGAAAAATGAACCTCTCGGATATAACCATAGTCATTTTGTCGCGCGGACGGGAAGAAATTCTAAGGCGGACTCTCACCTATTGGTCTAATCAGGAGGTCAATGTCGTAGTAATTCATAACACTGATAAACCCATCGATGTACGTGGATTTTCAGGAAAACTAACGTACAAAATTCACCGCGGCTCATACGGGGAAAGATGTTCGATTGTTCCAGAATTACTTAAAACAAGATTTTCAATCTTGAGTGCAGATGATGAGCTATTTCTACCAAGTGGTTTAGTTGCTATGAAGTCGGCTCTGGAAAAAAATGAAAGCCTTACATCTGTTGGTGGTCGCACTCTTGCGATTGGAAAGTATGGGCCGTTGATAACTGGGGCAAATCCCTACTCAAACATGAACGGGTACATAAATAGTTCTGACACTTCATTTGGCCGAATCTACAATCATTATGACGCAGAGTTCGGAAATAGAATTGGGGGAATTTATCGACTCATGGATAGTAAATGCATGTCTCAGATAATGAGAGTGTTTGGAGCTGTTGCACGAATCAGAACACCATATATATTTGAAGTTACTGGGGAAATTTTGGTTAATTCATTGGGAGATTGCACTTATCTTCCAAATGTTTATTGGCTTAGAAACTGGATAAATGTACCTGTTCGACATAGAAACTGGGATCGTAAATTGCAATTTACCTCTTGGGTAACTGCAAAAGAATTTGCAAATGAGGTTTCTGAATGGAAATCAACTATAGGACTAGAAGTGGGCTTGTCAGCTAAAGAGATAGAAATAATCGTGCAAAGAATAATAGCTGTACGTACCCCTGCCGAAGAAAATTCGCCTGGAAGAAATAATCTATTTGTGCGATATATTCCTACCGGCGTGAAAGCCAAAGTGCGGAAATATTTTTCCCCATCTACACTTCCCTCAAATTTGCACTTAACACTTGAAAAAATGCTTGAAAACGGAGCAAAATTTGATTTGCATGAAATTGAAAGTGCAGTCAATTTTATTTCTTAATAATTTTACTTCTAATTCTGGAGTTCCAATACGTCTGACGGGCTTGGCGGATTAAGAAAAAGCGATTAATGTTATAAGTATTCCATCGGTTATTAATTAATCTCGGATTAATGAATATTCTTAAACCATTCTCCCGCATTCGATTACTCAATGCCACATGTTCACTGGCAGAGGCTTCCTGGATTAGTATTGGATCATAATTAAATTTCAGAAACACTTCCACTTTATAGATTCCGAACCCACCAAATGCGGAGTCCACTTCCACCCAGTCCGAATTCTTTGGGATAATCCTCATGCGCGAGTAAATTGCCGTTTTCCTTGCTTTGTCATACCTCAGCCTCTGACATATACCATCAATTAGGGGTAACCCGGAATTAGTTGGTGGAATTATTTTTTCTTGAAGTGTTTTGAGATCATCTAATATGTCGTTGGGACACCACTGTGGGTGTCTAAGTGCTAACAGATCGTAGTATCCACCAGTCTGATTCGCGAGCAGTGCGCTCCAATTGTTTTGAGAAAAACAAGAGGCGACTCCCTTTCTTGAGATAGCAGAGTTCATTCCATCTAGATCCGCAACAATAACATAATCAAAATCAATGGTTTGCTTTAGGTTTCTGATGTAATCAGTGTATATATTTCTACAAAATCTAATTCGGGAAATTCTTTCCGGAATTGTGTTGCGCAAATCTCCGAGGGAAATGAAATGAAAGTTTAGGATCTCATTTGACAAACGTGTCAAAATCTTAGGTGTATCATCATCTGAGTCAGACTCAACCAGATAAGTTCCCACGAGTTCTAGCCCTGCAAGAGCTTTAACCACTCTTTTTATTTCTAGCTCAAGAGTGCGTGAAACATTGCAGACTGTGCCTACGAGTAAAACCTTTGCCATACTGACAATGTAGGGCATTCGGTAATTAATATCTTAAATGACAATAGAATACCCGCGTGCCTAACTCTAAACCAAACCCCTTAAAATTCATAGATTTGACTAAGTGCGGAGGGTGTGGCTCAACGTCTCTTTCGGAGACATTCAACTTTGGAGATGTTCCGATAGCGGGCCATTTCCCAGCAAAGCCAGAAGACGCACTCCCTATGATTCCCATGATACTAATGTTTTGCGACGATTGCTCGTTAGTTCAAGTATCTCCTGATGTAGATGATCGCTATCTCTTTACAGATTATAGGTATATTTCTTCTATCAGCATGAGAGATCATTTTGAAGAATTAGCAGACTGGTTTTCTGCCAAGGAGAATCCTGAGAAGAATGCTCGAATTCTTGAAATAGGTTGCAATGACGGGCCGCTACTTGACTGTTTGACTCAGCGAGGATTCTCTCCAATCGGAATAGACCCAGCAACAAATATTGTGGAGAAGGCTCGCGGAACTGGACTCAATATCATTAACGATTTCTTTGATGAATCTGCACTACAGAAATACGATGAACTGCATGATTTGGATTACATTTTTTCTGCGAATTCTTTTGCTCACATAAGTGATATCAAATCTATCGCCGAGGCAGTATCTAGGTCTCTTTCCCAGTACGGAAAATTCATTGTGGAAGTTCAAAGTTTGACCGAGCTAGTTAAGACTAATGCTTTTGATTTTGTATACCACGAGCACAAGTACTACTACACAATCAAGTCCATCTCCCACTTGATGGGACGGGCTGGTATGCATCTTGAGCATTGCGAAATGCTTGAAGTGCATGGTGGTTCTTATAGGCTTATATTTTCAAAACAAGCAACTAGCCTTCCCACCGAATTATTGGAATTGATAAGGGAAGAAAATAGATTAAAACTCGACTCAACTGCTATTAATCAGGCGGTTAACCAGTACATCCTTGCACTTAAAAGTTTTGATGCATGTTTTGAAGAGAAGCGACTTATGAATAAGAAAATTATTGCTTTCGGTGCATCTGGAAGAGCTAATATGCTATTGGCTCACTTACCCAAAATAAGACAGACGATACCTTTTGTAATCGATGAATCTCCAGAGCGAGTGGGGAGGCATATGGCTCAAAATCTAGTTCCTATTAAGGCTTTCTCTGATGTTGACTGTCGGGATTTTGAAGTTGTTCTGGTACTAGCGTGGAATTTTTCTAAAACAATTATTGAAAAGTGGCCCAAGAAGGTTAATGTAGAATTTGTTATTCCCTTACCTAGCCTTCAGGTGATTTCTACTTTTGAGGATAAGACTTAACACATTCTTCAACACCTAACAATAAATTTTGAAATTCTCTTTTGTTACTAATTGGTAAGGATGATGAAAGACCAAAAATTGAGGCACGAACCCCTGCAATCCAGAAAGAAATTTTCGAAGAAGTACCGATAAAATACAGAGCTTTGATAGAACTTGCCATTACCTCAATTGTGTTTACATTTGGGGCGCTGACAGGCGTGGCAACAAAATCTGTAAATCTCTCGACAGCAACCTCCGGTGAGTCAGAGTAAATCACCAATTCCTTGAAGTGAATAGTATTTACTAATTCATTTAATTCTCGCATGAGTGTGTTGACAGAAATCGGGCTCTTTTCTGGGAGGATTATTAGATCTCCCAATCGATAGTGAAGTACACAAGCGCTCATTGGATCGAACTCTGGATATTTTACTGAACTCCGCAGAGCCCTCTCAAATTGGGAGTAAAACTCCATAGATATTGTTCGATATGAATAGTGTCCTCGAATAGATACTGTCCAGAATTTGATTCTGTCATATTCATCATCACTATTTGATGTTTCAATCAAAAACAACAATTTAGAGGCAATCTTCAGGAGATTACGAGTCGTACGAATTTTACCTTCAATAAATTCTGATTCTAAAGGTTTGGAACTGTGGTAATCATCTGTGTAGCTGTAGTCAATGTTCGGGAACAAATCCACTACCTCTGGCTTTCTGTGTGTAACACCACCAGTATGTAGGACAACTTTGATTCTACGGTAGGGGAAGCGCCTAGAGAGGTCATGAGCGAGCGAAATTGCAAATAGTTGAGAGCCCAGACCACCCCATGCATGAATTTTTAAAGGAGGTAACAGATAGAACATTTGTTCAGTATAAAGTAAAAGTCATAATAAACTAGAGTGTGATGATGAACCAAGCTGCTAGGCCGATAATCTACTTTTTAAGTTTTGTCGGAGCTAATTATTCACGTTCGAGCACTATATTAAATTCAAATTCAGAAATCTTGAATAAGAGATATCTACAAGTGAATCCTGGATTTTTTGGCATTATTCGGTCAATTTCTAAAAAACGGCAAGAATTGGGAGGTGCCAGCGCAATTGTGGTTATGTCTCCATGTCAGATGATTGCACCGATCGTTAAGTTAGTTTTAAGGAAACCCGTAATACTTGATGCTGGATGGTCACTGACAGATGGGAACCTTTCACGAGGAATCACAAAAGCAAACTTTTTGCGTAGTCTGAGCATATTCATACTTGACTTTTTATCCTTCCATGTGGCAGATCTAATTTTACTCGAGACTACCTCTCAGCTTAAAAGGAGTCGAAAACTCTTTCTGCTTTCAAAAAGAAAGAGTTCGGTTCAATACACAGGATTCGACGAAAGTCACTTCAAATTTGTGGAACCAAAGTCACAAATGATAGAAGACGTGGAAAATATTTTGAAAGCAAGAAATAGACCTTTAACAGTTATTTTTCGTGGAAAAGTTAATAATGAATCTGGTTTCGCATTAATTTTAGAAACGGCCAGAAAGATGAGAGATTTTGCCACATTCATTTTTGTCTTAGGTATGGAACATCAGAAATTGGATGTCCCTGAAAATGTCTTGCTAACGCGTGGCGTCACAAATTCTGAGATGCATTACCTATATGAATTTGCAGACGTGGCTCTAGGACAAGTTTCTGATCACCCAAGATTGCGCTATACAATTCCTCACAAAGCCTTTGAAGCCGGCTATTTTTCAAAAAGTTACATCACGTCAAATGCTGTTGGAATTCGAGAATTGTTTGATGAGAATTCAGCACTATTTTTGCCAGAGTGCAACCCAGATTCACTTGAGGCAGCGATCAAGTCATTACACACCAAGGAAGCTAGAGACTTTTACAGCAAGAATATAAGGGAAGTCTATAATGAAAAGGCTTCACAAGGGCAAATAAGTGCTTCCTTCGATCAACTAGTTATCAAATTTCTATTTCATTGTTCGAAATAGATCGTGCTTATTCTTCTTGCCATGGTCCTAGAATCAAAAACTGCAAGTCGATCTTCTTGAATTCTCATAACGTTTTTCCGATATTCATGATCGTTTAACATTTCAAGCTTAGCTTTGAAATCGGAAGCATCACCGGTTTGACACAGTCCTGGGAAATCATTTCCCAGGACCTCGGGAATTGAAGAATTTCGAGATGCAATAATTGGAACTCCCGCGTCCATCGCCTCAAGTAATACCATCCCAAATCCTTCATATCTACTTGTCAAAATAAATGCATCAAGGTTTCCTAGGAACTCATAAATTCTTGCACTTCTGCCAAGAAAAGATATTGATAATTCCTGATTCAAACCCAGAGCTAGAGCCTTTAAAGAGTTTTCAAGAGGACCACTACCAAGAATGGACAATTTTGCTACCGGAATAATTTTTAAATACTGCTCGAAAGCTTTCAACATCGTTGGAATATCCTTTTGTGAAGAAAGTCTAGAAATCGTTCCTATATTGATTACGTTTCCAGGCGAAGATTGTTTTATTTCTGAGCGATTAAAGTGCGGGGTGTATCCATAATGGACTACTTCAATTTTTCCTTTGTTCCCAATCTCTCCCTGTCTCAATAGATATTCTTTGACAGCATTGGAGATGGCAATTATTTTCAGCGCTCGAAAGCTGACAATCCGCGAAAGTAAGTTGGAAAAAATTCTAGGAGCACCCGGAAAGAAAGGCTCAGCATTGTGGCGAGAAGTAATGAATTTGAATCTTTTAGGACAAAATAGGCCAACTAATTCAGCTCTAGGCAAATGCGCATGAACGATGAAGTCTTCACTTAGTATGAGCTTTCTCAATGCAAAAGGTTGTTTAAAGGGTTTAAGTCCTGAGAGATCTTGATGAACAATTGCACCGGCCTCATGGAAGTCGGTCAAAAGTTCCACTTCATCCTTTAAATATGCTACATGGACTTCGAAACCGGCTCTAACTTGCTCCTTAACAAGTACCAGTAACTGGTTCTCTGCCCCACCCCTCTTTATGGTGGTAATCAAGTGCAAAATCGAAGTCAAACCCCAAGCTCCAATGCGAAGTACTTGGCCGTCAACTCAATGCCTTCTTCGAGGGTCACTTTCGGTGACCAATCTAAAATGGAATTGGCGAGTAAAATATTGGGTAGACGTTGACGCGGATCGTCAAGGGGAAGTGGCTCAAAAACTAGAGAAGAAGTAGATTTGGTGATTTCTATGACTTTGCTCGCTAGCTCTAGCATCGAGAATTCTATTGGATTTCCAAGATTTATGGGTGTTTCAGGATTGCCACTTAAAAGTAACATTTTCAGAATCCCGTCAACCAAATCAGAAACATAGCAAAAAGAACGAGTTTGTGAGCCGTCGCCATAAATTGTGATGGGCACTCCTTGTAAAGCTTGGACAATAAAATTGGAAACAACTCGCCCATCTCCTACAGCCATGTGCGGACCATAAGTGTTAAATATTCTTACCACCCGGGCGTCAATCCTGTATTGACGCCTATAGTCGAAACAAAGTGTTTCTGCAGCTCGTTTTCCTTCGTCATAACATGAACGGATTCCAATTGGATTGACGTTACCCCAATAAGTTTCAGGTTGAGGAGAAATGCTTGGATCACCGTAAACTTCACTAGTCGAAGCTTGCAAAATTTTAGCTCCAGTTTCTTTTGCCAAATGCAGCATATTGATAATTCCAAGAAAATTAGTCTCTATCGTTCTGACTGGATCAAGTTGATAATTCTTTGGTGAAGCAGGACAAGCAAAATTCAATATCGCATCAACATCTGCACTAAATGCCGTTCGAACATCATGTTCGACAAATTGAAACCCTCTTTGACGTAACGCTGATGTCAAGTTAGTCATGGACCCAGTGGATAAGTCATCAAGCCCAATCACACTATGCCCAGAATCTAGAAGCTTATTCGTCAGGTGAGATCCTAAGAAACCAGCGGCTCCAGTGAGTAGAATTTTCATGGTTACATCTCTCTATAGTTAGGTGAATAAGATACTTTAATTTAGTATAAATTTTAGTTGTTTGACCCAGTTTCCAAGCGAATGATTTTGCTGGGCAATAGATAAACGCCTATTAAGTTCAATCTCAATTTCTTTATTAGATTTGCCACGCAATGCGACGTACTCATCGAAAAGGTTAACTTCTTTCTTTTTTGACCAACTGCCAAAAATGCTCAAATATTCTGGGTTTAGGGATACGACGGGAACTCTTAACATAGTTGATTCGATAAGAGTCTTATCCAGAGACCCCATATATGCATGAAAAAAGCAACCATTTTCTGCCATTATGGTTGGAAATTGATTTCTATTTATTGAATCCTCAAAAGTAAGCCAACTCATATCACTTTTCTCTTTATTGGTTGTGATTAATTTTGTAGCCCAATATTGAGATTCGCTGTTAGAAGGCTTGCCGACAATTTTCAACTCAATTAGTGGAAATAATTCATGAAGCTTTTCAGATTCGGAGATGAGCAAATCAATATTTTTTGACTTATCAAAGCGACCGATATGAATTAGTTTATTGAGGTTAAGCTCATTAAATGGGATAGGAGAAAATCTTTTTTCATCAATAGCCTGACCAATTGCGATAACACGCTGGCCGGTAATTGGACACGATCCAGGCGTAGAAGTTATTACCGATGTGATCCATTTTAAAGACCAAGCAAGGTAACTAGACTTGTGGCTGTGCGCATACCACAAAAATTGTCTCCTTTGCCTAAGTCGAACGATTGGAGATAATAGTGCGCATTGTAAATCTGTCATATGGAAAAAAACTGAATGAAATTGACCACGGACTATTACCGGTATGGCAATTTTAAAAAGTTGTGCCATATTTCTAAATTTTTCTCCGGGCGTCCAATCAGTAGATAGAATTTCAATTTTAGGGTGTTTTGAAATCTCCCCCGTTTTCCCTGTAATAACGATGATTCTTTCAAAGTGATTCGCCAGGGCAAGAACTGCCTCGTATTGATGCGAGAGTAATGGATCCTTCATATCCATTGAATAATTAAAAATGAGTAAGTTCGATTTATGAATCACCCCCCTAGTGTAGAGTTAGCATTCTGGAAGTTCCATACGTCACGGAAGGTTCTATTAGTGAAATTCATAGTGACCGGCATAGCCGGATTTATTGGATCGAACTTAGCCTCGAAACTATCCAAGTCCGGACATTCAATTCTAGGGATTGATAACTTCAGCGCGTATTACTCCACAGATTTAAAAGAGCATAGGATGAGGGTCTTGGTTAATCCAGCTGTGTCATCAATTAAACGTCTGGATTTATGTGACCTTCAGTCACTTAAAAAAATTATTGATGAATTCCGGCCTGAAACCATAATCCATCTAGCAGCTCAGCCGGGGGTTCGAACTCCTTTGGCAATGAGTCAAGGTTATATTCAGAACAATATTGTCGCATTTTCAAGTGTACTACAAGCAGCAGTCGAGTCAGAAGTTCAAAATTTTCTTTATGCATCATCATCGAGTGTCTATGGTAATTCGACCAACCTTCCATACAGAGAAGATGATATGTCTATTAAACCGATAAATATTTATGGTGCGACAAAGTTAGCCAATGAAATTCTTGCACCAGCATTTGTTGCTGGAAGTAGAACTCGTGCACGCGGGATGCGGTTTTTCACAGTCTATGGACCATGGGGAAGACCCGACATGGCTTATTTCCGAATAATAAATTCTATTTTAAACAACCATAAGTTTCAAAAATTCGGAGGTGGAGAAATAAAACGAGATTTTACTTATATTGATGATATAACCTCAATGATTGAGCGCTTAAGTTCAGAACTGATTTTACGCCCAGCAGGATATTCAGATATTGTAAATATTGGCGGAGGAAATCCTTACTCGCTAAATGAATTAATTACAGTTATTAGTGAACAACTTGGTTCCAACCCGGATGTTTTAATGAGAAATAGTAATCCAAGTGACACAAATTTTACGTCTGCAGATACAACAAAATTGCTGAGTTTAACCGGAAGCCTACCTTTGGTTGATTTAGAAAGTGGTATTAGAGAAACTATTGCGTGGGCTAAATATAATGGCGTAAAAAATTCACTAAATAAATGGGTGAATTCTACAAATTAGATTTTGATCCATGAATCTATTAATCTTTCTAAACTAAGGCGATCTAACTCTTTTTGGCGTTGAATTAGCATCTCTGTATTTTGAAAAGTCTGCATATCTAATGCATCGAGAATCATAGATACAGCTTCATTCGGATTGTCATACATTCGAATTGCATCTCCGTACATCTTCTGAGCCTCAGCCGAACCACTTGAACTCTGAGCCACAACCTTTACACCACTTAAAGCAGCTTCACGCAAGGTAAGTCCGTACCCCTCTCGAGGGGCGGCGGAAAGTAGGACCTTGGAATCTTCGTAGACTTTTTTGATCAAATCTGATTTGAGCTGGCCAGTCATTATTATGGAGCCATCTGAAATGAACTGGGCCAGATCTTTTTTCACCAAATCACTTTCTTGACCTTCACCCACAATTTTGATGCGAACATCAGGACGCAATAACTTTAGTAATTTAATAATTTCAATTATTTCATTTATACCGCGCTCTGGATGTAATCTTCCCACGCAAGCAACTTCAATTTGTTTTAATTGTGAGTAACTTGAAATTTTAGAAAAATCTATCGGAATCGGCGCTAATATAAAGTTAAATCTAGATTTGGATGAAATGCATCTTATTTCATTTCCTTGAAAAGAAGAAACTATTCTAATTGAGTCTGCAAATCTAATTGCGAGTCTCGAGAGTAATATTCGAATAACCCCAGTTATTCTTAATTTAACCGTAAAACTATATGTATCCCCGTGAAACTGGATCTGTAAATGTACCTTCAATCGGTGCCTAAACTTGAGAAACAACCCAAAAAGTAGTGCAAATTGATTATCACCACACACAACCGTTACGCTTTCATTCGAATTTGCCAAATCTCGATTCAGTTTGGAAAATGTACCCAATCGATTTTTTAAGTGTTTTGAGTACGCGTAATAATTAATATATTTGTAGTTGTCCAGAGACACTTTTTTTGAAATTGATACCAACCAAACTCCAGCATCACTATTCTTTTGACTTACTAATTTCCCATACAAATCCCATCTATTCAAGAGAGATATCAATGTTTCCGCATCCTCAGGAAATTTTGAATGCAAAAAAATGACTTTACGCAACTATTTTTACCTCTCAAGTATTCGCTGAATATGTGCGAAATTGGTTGATTGATCAAATCTAGTCTTTGTATCTGTTTTTGCACGCTCAAGGAATACAGAACATTTGGGAATCTGAGAAAATGCAAGGTCTAGAGTTTCATCTAGTCCGCGATCTGGACGAATAAGAAACCCATCAATATCATCATTAATAACTTCAGCCGAACCCGTACCAGCGCGCCCAACACTCAAAATACCAGCAGCTCTTGCTTCGACAAGTGCATGGGGCAAACCCTCATAGTAACTATTGAGGACAAATAGCTTTGAATTCTGCAAAATTCGCATTAATGCATCCTTTTGAATCTCTCCAAGAAAAGTTACATCAGCGCCAAGATTTTTTGCAAGCTTTTCTAGATTAATGCGTTCTGGACCATCACCAGCAACAACTAATCGAAGTTTTCGCCTTGAGCAATATTCAATTAGTTCGTCCACACCTTTCCATGTGGTCAATCGACAAACTGTAAGACAGTCAAATTTCCTATTGGCTTGCATGCTTACTCGGAATTCTGAAATATCCACTGAGTTGTGCACTAGATGAATTCTATTTTCTTGAATACCCCAGTGCTTGCATAAATCAAATAGACCTTGCGATGGTACAATTATCGAACTGGCGCGTTTAAGGCTTTTTGAATAAAGTTTTCGGAAGATTCTATATTTAAACCCTAACTTACTTTTTTGAAATTCCTCAATTCGCAATTCGGTTAATTTATTGTTACGTGCCCTCTCCCAGACTATATCGCCAGGTACTTTTGCAATATATTCGAATCTAAAAATAATTGAAGCAACATACGTTTCAATAAAAGCTCCAACTGCAAGAATTGACTTATGCCGATACGAATTTAACCCAATATTCCAGACAAATTTTGAAAAACGAAGTGCAATAGAATCGGAACGAAGAAAAAAGTGTATTGTTAATAATGGACTTTTTTCTATTTTCTTATGCTTGTTGGCGTAGGCTAGAACAAAGACAGAATTTTTTCGATTTATGTTCCATTTAGCAAAACTTTCGGCGAATTTTCCTGGACCGCCACTTTCGGGTGGAAAAATACCCGAAACAAGCAAAATTCTCTCTGGCATAACTTAAATTTACTATACTAACCCTATAAATGATGCCTTCGCGCGGCACGATAACTATGGATTTTGCGAGAAAGGCACAAAACGTGTTACAAGACTCGATAATTTTGAGATCGTTCAGAATACTCACCAAGAAAGACAGAAGAAAAGTCTTCGCAGTGCTAATTACTCAAATCATGTTCGGACTTCTAGATTTAGCAGGAGTGGCGCTTGTTGGGGTGATTGGTGGACTTGCAATTACCGGAGTTCAAGGGGTAGTTCCAGGAAATCGAGTGTATGCTGTGTTGAGTTTATTGCAAATAGAGAATTTGCCGTTGCAAAAACAAGTGGCAATAGTTGGATTAGCAGCAGCAGGTTTATTGATTGCAAAGACCATACTTTCTGTGTTTTTTGTTAGGAAAACAGTATTTTTTCTCTCTAGACGTAGTGCTTTAATTTCGACAAACTTGATTTCTAGAGTCTTACAGCAACCTTTAATCCAAGTGCAATCTAGATCTTTGCAAGAGACACTTTTTACAGTAACTGCAGGGGTGAATTCGATAGCTATGGGCATTTTAAATACCACTGTACTGATAATAAGTGATTCCTCACTTTTACTTATACTAGCTATTGGATTATTTGTTGTAGATCCAGTTGTTGCATTAAGTACCTTTACGGTTTTTGCTGGTATCGCTTTTTCACTTTACAGATTATTACAAGTTAGAGCAGTGAGATTAGGAGCAGCAAATAGGGAAATTTTCATAGAAAGTTCAGAAAAAATCCTCGAAGTTCTGAATTCTTATCGCGAGATAGTAGTTAGAAATAGGCGCAGTTATTATTCGAGAGAGCTCGGGCGACTCAGATTTCAGCTTGCTGATATTTCTGCAGAAACAGCATTTATGCCAAACATAAGTAAATATGTTATCGAAATAACAGTAGTACTAGGTTCTCTTGCTATTGCTGCGATACAATTCATAGTAAACGATGCTGCACATGCATTTGCAGTGCTGTCGGTATTTTTGGCTGCCAGTACTAGAATTTCTCCGGCAATACTCAGACTCCAACAAAGCGCTGTTGCAATAAAATCAAATGCTGGTTCAGCTCTGCCCACGCTCGATCTAATCGAAGAGCTTAGTCATGTAGATCTACTCAGTAGCGAAGTACATGTTCTTGATTTGGAACATAAAGGGTTTACTGGTGGGATCTCGGTCAAAGAAGTGACTATCACTTATCCAACAAAAATAATACCCGCAATTAAAGATATTTCCCTAGAAGTTAATCCTGGAGAGGTAGTTTCTTTTGTCGGATCTTCCGGGGCTGGAAAGTCTACATTAATTGATGCCATTCTTGGGGTACTAAATCCAGACAGCGGAAAAATTGCAATTCAGGGATTACCGCCGCTAGAAGCGATACAGAGATGGCCAGGGGTAATTGGATATGTACCGCAAGATGTAATGATTTCAAATGGAACGATTAGAGAGAATGTATCTCTGGGATATTCTCCATCAGAAGTGAGTGATGAAGATATTTGGTCGGCATTAGAAGTGGCCCAGTTGGCAGATTATGTTAAGTCGCTACCAAACAGGCTAGAAACTCAAGTTGGTGACAGAGGCACAAAGATCAGCGGAGGCCAACGTCAAAGGTTAGGAATCGCCAGAGCAATGTTTACTCGGCCAAAATTGCTAGTACTTGATGAGGCCACAAGCTCACTTGATGGAGAAACTGAGGCAAACATTTCGGAAGCAATCCATGCTCTTAAAGGGCAGGTCACCGTATTACTTATTGCACACAGACTGTCTACTGTAAGAGAGTCTGATGTAATTCACTATTTATCCGATGGAGCTTTGATAAAGTCAGGGACATTTAATGAACTTCGTAATTCAATTCCAGAATTTGAAAAGCAAGCTCAGTTAATGGGACTTTAGTATGGAATCAAACTTAAATAAACTTGAGAAAATTACGAATAACGTACAACTGTTTGATGCAAAATACATGGAAGCCGGTTTTTAGATTTCTTTAATAGAAGACTATTCATTGACAAATAATTCTATGGGGCCACTATCGAGGATTACCGATGCACCAAAAATCTGGCATAGAATCGATTTAATCCGACCATTCCCACCCTTGTAATCGCTATAATCGAACCTGTGAGATTATTTCCGGTAAATCAATTGTGAATAGCTATTTTGTGGGAATTAATAAAAAAGTCCTGCTCGGCGTAAGGAAAAAAATTCTTCAGTCGGGGTTGACAATAACTGGTGATTTGATCGATTTACCAGAATGGTGCAAAAGGATAAAAATAGATTGCGGATTATCATATAACGCTCCACAAACAGCTAAGTGGCTGGAGGATGATAAGGATCTAATAGTTTTTGGATTCGAACCAGTGAAATCCAATATCCAAATTTTGAAAGAAGGCAGCAGAGAGAAAACATTAATAAACTATGTACACAAAAGTGACATCCGAAAAAGATTCTTCATAATAGAAGCCGCTCTCGGTGAAACAAATAGGAAGGACACAATCTATGTTACGAAAGAAGACGTAGGTTGCAGCTCACTTTTAGAGCCAACGAGTTTTGAGGTAGCAAATATTGAGGAAATTTCTGTGATTACCCTTGACAGTTTCTTAAGTTATTTTCCATTTAAAAAAATCCCGTATATTGAGCACTTGAAAACGGACTGCCAAGGAACAGATTTTGAAGTACTCCTTGGCGGTAGAGTGAGCTTATCAAAAATAGCAGCTGTTACTTGCGAAGTGGAAAGTTTAAGTTATAAGAATTCAAGAAATACGTACGAAAACGTATCTAGATTACTCTCAGGCGAAAACTTTGTACCAATAAATAATTCCCCTAACTACGTGCTCAGCATATCAAAACACCTATCTGAAAGTTATTTTAAGAAAGTGGGCAGGAAATTATATAAGAAATTCTTTAGGAGAAAATTTGTCAAACAAAATATTAAGACCGAAGATCCAACTTTTGCTAATCGTAAATACCAGCATTTAATCCTGAATGGCCAAATCAAAATACACCAAGAAGGCTAGTATGTTATCTATTGCATAGGATAATCAGAAATTGGCAGATGGACTCGGCACTCAAATTGAGCACTTTTGTTCTATTTATACAATGTACAAAATATTTAGGCCGACCCAAAAAATTTGAAGTTATAATCTCGCGAATTTCCTTTTTAACGCTTGAACGCCCAGCACGCTCCTATTCCAGAGACTTACGCAAATCCACTGAAAGAAAGCCTGATTTGCAGGGTTTTAAGCGGCTCGAATCAGAGCACCCGCATTATTAGCTGAGTGATGCTTAGACACGCTCAAAACCCTCAATGCCGACTTTAGGCTTATTAGGGGCATAGACTAGAGCCCTGATTCCGGCAGGGCTGTTTATGCTGCCATTCGGCGAAAGCCCTGCATGCTTTTCCCCTTACACGCTCAAAATTCACCGCTTGGGAAAAAACTTTCCAAAAGGGCACAACATTTGCCCCCTAGCGGTGTCTTAACTAATAGAGGGCAAGACGTTGCCTTTTATATACAAACTCGCGGGAGTTACTTACATGGCACTATTAAAGTCAAAGGCAGCGAAACAAGCTGCACAGACTGCTGCCACCCGCATTCTTGAAGCTGCCCCCGCATCAGCTCAAGGCTCTGCTGCAGACTGGTCTATCTCTCAGCTCTCAGCGCTCTACACAGAACACCGTACACAGCTAGTTTCACAGGCTCGCCGCATCACCCGCGATGAGGCAGAGGCCAATGAAGTAGTCCAGGAAGCATTCTTGAAGTTCATGCTTGCTGCCCCAGAGCTAGATTCAGCAGATCGTGCGATCGCATACCTTCGCACCTCTGTTACAAACCTATCTCTCAACATCATCCGCGCACGCGGTGCTCGTCCTAACCTGGTTGCAATCGATGCTGACACAACCCAGGAGCGTCTCAATGAGATCGCATCAGAGAACCACATAGATCTCGATACATCGATTACTGCCGCAGAAGATGCAGCGATTATCCGTGAAGCACTTGCCCGCTTAACTCCAGATCAGCGCACAGCCCTTGTGATGTGGGAAATGGAGGGCCGCAGCACAGAGGAGATCGCAACTGCGCTTAACACAAGCCCAGCAAATGTCCGCCACATCTTGGTTCGCGCTCGCAAATCAATGGTTCGCGTTCTTGAAGAGTGGGTTGTCGATGATGAAACTGGCTTAACCGCACTTAACGCACTTTCAACTACATATAAGAAGGCCGCCCAGATTGCACAGAAGTCATCAAAGGCAGCGCTTTCACTTCTCCTTGTTATTACAGCGTTCCTTGGCTTTAACTCAATGACCGGCAATGAAGGATCAGTTATTGCAACAACTCCTCAGATCAGTTCAGTTACTGGAGTGAAGCCATCTGAATCTGCCTCTTCTTCACCCTCTTCACCCTCTTCACCTTCTTCACCTTCTTCACCTTCAGCAACTGCAGCAGCCAGAGCTGCAGCAACTGCTGCTGCTAAGAAGGCGCAAGCTGCAGCCTTAAACGTAAAAATCGCAGCGCTTTCATTCTTTGGTCTAGATAAAGATGGCCTGCCAACTGGATTCACCATTACAGATAAAGATGGCGTTGCCGGCGTTGGCCGTGTGGCACAGGGCGTTTCAACAGTTGGTTCTGATGGAATTGTTATCAATAACCAGTTCATCACAGGCTCAATCGGTCCAAATATTCTTCTTGATCAATTAATTACAGTTGATGCAACAGGCACTCACTATGGAGCAAATAGCATCAATGTTGGCTTTGCTGGAAACTGGAACTCAGTTGAAATTAAATCAGTTGACTCATCAGTTGATCGTCTGGCAAATGGAAAGTACTTAATCACTACAACTTTTAACATCGGCTATCTCAAGCCAATGGATTTCGTAATCCCAACCGGAAGCCGCGGCTATGACCTAGCTGATGCTCCTAAAGAGATTACGACACGCATTCTGATGAATGCAGGCAAGACACAGGTACTAGCGCAAGCAGTGCAGGTGACAAACAAATAAATAGGTTTCCTTACCGCGTCCGGATACACGGTGGGGAATTTGGTGAATCAGCACGTGCGATTCATCGAAACGAGTTAAGAAATTAACTCAAGCCAAAGCTGGGAAATTCCTAGCTTTGACTAATCGAAAGGAAACAAATGTCTACAACGACAACCATCAAGCGCGTAGCGCTTGTTGCAGTTGCAGCGTTGGGCTTCGGGATGCTTTCCGTAGTTCCATCATCTGCGACAGTAGTTGCAAACACCTTCACAATTGACTCAGCAACTGATTCAATTACTTTGGGTGAGAGTGCAACAGCTGTTTTGTCACACAACTTTGTTACAACATCT
>CANJTH010000001.1:0-54413 GCA_947477185.1 Actinomycetota bacterium | reverse complement strand
TCGGCAGTTCTAGCTTGCGATACAAAGCAGACTCGCACTCTTCCACCCAACGAAATGCCGATGTGTAATGTTGATGGCCAGCGGCATCGGTTTCCATCCACTCTAAGATCCGCTTTACTTCAACATATACGTTAGCCACTAGAACCCCCTGGTAGGCACCTATCCTAATTATTCTCTTTAGAAACCCTTGCAATTACACTCCTGCACACTAGCATTCCCAAATGGACAGTATCTTTAGTGGAGAAGCCCGAGATTTAGTTGATAGATCTGCGCGCCCTCAGTCTCTGATCATCACTATTTTCGCTGCTTATAGCCGCTTCAACGGAGGTTGGTTCTCTGCAAATACGATAATCCAACTCTGTGCCGAACTAGATGTCGCCGAAGATGCCGCCAGGAGCGCACTTGCGCGATTTAAACGCCGAGGAATGTTGATCTCTAAAAAGCAAAATGGCGTTATTGGCTATGCGATTTCTCCCGAAATGCGAAAATCCTTCGACCAAGGTGATTCCCGAGTACTCCAGCGCCGCGATTCCCCCATTAACGAGGGTTGGATTTTGGTTGCATTTTCAATTCCTGAAAAACTTCGATCAGTACGATATCAACTTAGATCTCGCTTAACGAGAATAGGTTTTGCGCAAGTGAGCGGTGGACTTTGGATAGCCCCTCGCCAGCTAAGTGGTGATGCCATCTCACTAGCTAAATCGCTCAAAGTTGAAAAGTATATGAATTTTTTCTCCGCCGAACATATGGCCTTTGTTCCAACATCTGCCGCAGTCCAAGAATGGTGGGATCTCGAGGGTATTCAAGAGGTTTACACCTCTTTTAGTAAAACTACCAAACCCGTCATTAAATATTGGGCCTCTCGAAATAACGTAATCGATGCAGCTAGAGCATTTCGTGACTACACAACGATACTTACCAATTGGCGGCATGCGCCGTATTTTGATCCAGGTCTTCCTAAAGAGTTTTTACCTAAATCTTGGGCTGGCTACCAAGCAACTGAAAACTTCTTTGAACTACATGACAAATTAGCTGGTCCGGCTTTAAATTTTGCATTAAATATCGCCAAGAAGTAGTGCACCCGAAAAGATTTACTTACTTTCGAATTTTAGCCCATCACCGTCCCAGTATTATCAGCGTTAAATAAGCGCTTGCGCGAAAAAGCTCCCATATTGATCTCATTTCCCGTATGTCCACAGCGCACCCGTACAGGCTCAAGATCATGGTTGCGTCCGCCATCGACTTCACTAATGAGTTGGGACATGAGTTTGCCGACCATAGGAGCGTTCTTAAATTGATTTCCGCTAGTGCCTATGGCTACATAGAAGCCATCAAGATCAGTTCGATCATAAATAGGTGTCCAGTCCGAGGCAACGTCATAAATGCCAGCGATGCCAGATGGTGCGTTTGGAATCTTTAGTGCAGGAAGCCTGCGAGCTGCACGCGTAACTTGGGCTTCGAACTTCTCCTTCGTTCTATTGAGATTAACTGCATCGACATCATCTACCCACTCAAGCCCATCACACTCAGGTTCGGTACCACCGATAAGTGTTGAACCC
The DNA here is from genome assembly GCA_947477185.1 of Actinomycetota bacterium. Classification (GTDB taxonomy): domain Bacteria; phylum Actinomycetota; class Actinomycetes; order Nanopelagicales; family Nanopelagicaceae; genus Planktophila. The sequence continues at coordinate 52,854 of CANJTH010000001.1, read as the reverse complement.
GCTGGCGTAGATCTCATATATGTTCCAAGGTCTAAATCTCCAATAATAGGGCCAGGAAGTAAGTTCATCGGTGTATTGATTTGATGAACCTCCTGCCGCATGGCTCTTACAGAGATTGTGAAATCTTGGCCAACTCCGGCAAGTGCATTGATTTGATTAGACCATGGCCCACCAACATTGATTACGATCTCGGCGAAAATCTTTTCAGAGTTATTTACTTCTACTCCAAGAGTTTTATTACCCTCACGAAGGATGGCTGTTACTGTAGTTTTGAAGCGAAAGGTAACCCCAGTATTAAGTGCAGCCTGTGCCAAATTCTGCGTTGCAAGTAGTGGATCATCGATATATCCACCATTTGGTGTGAAGATCGCACCAAGTGAATCTTTGGCATCTTCCCAAAAGGCTCCATCGGCCAATAACTTTGGTGGCCAATACTTGCCAACATCGATTCCAGTTACATTTTTTGCCAGCTCATCTGAACTCCAGACTTCATACGGGACTCCAACGGCTTCAAATAACTGTGATGTTTTCTCACCTGAAATTACGGGTGCATCCAACATAACCACACCCACATCTATCATCTGTGAATAGCGCTCCTGTTTATTTCCAAGGTGCTCAGGCCAGTTTTTCCAGCAATGAAATGACTCCCATGCAAGGGCTACTGAATCAAAAGTAGAGTAATTAAAACGAACAACCGCGCTTGATGCATTTGATGAGCCCTGTCCTGGGCTCTGGGCCTTATCGAGTGCAATAACCTCATAACCCTGGCGTGCCATTTCATAAGCAATCGAGCATCCGATTACTCCGGCGCCAATAACGATTGCTTTGCTCACTTATGAACTTTAACCCTTTATTTAAGATTCATCTTCAGTAATTGCTTGGGGCTCGAAACCTATGGTTTTTTACTCACCCATTCCCTGTTCGGGTAGCGTACTTATGGCGATATTTGACTCTTTATGTGAGTTATAGCTTAATTCCTTGAACTCAAAAAAGTTTTTTGTTACATTAGGAATGAAATCAAGAAAGTCTTCTCAACGCATTGGCTTAATTAGGGAGTTCACAGAGTAATGAGTGAAAATGATGCTACGACTGAGAATCAAGTACACGCTTTTCTCCAATTGAAGAACGTCTCTAAGAGTTTTGGGAGCCATAAAGTCCTTGATGATGTAAATATTGACATTGCTGAAGGTGAAGTCCTAGTAATTATCGGCCCTAGTGGTTCGGGAAAGAGCACCTTATTACGTTGCATTAACTTTATTGCAGCTCCTGACATCGGAACTGTTATCTTCCAAGGTCATTCCTGGAATGTTTTCCATTCTAAATTCAATTTCTTGGCTAATCAGAGATATCAAAAAGCATTAATTGGGTTACGAGGTGATATCGGCATGGTTTTTCAGAACTTCAATGTCTTCCCACATATGACCGCAACACAGAATGTGATGTTGGGACTTATGAAGGTAAGAAACATGAACAAGAGTGAGGCACGTAAAACGGCCGAAGTTGAACTCAGCCGGGTGGGGCTCTCGGATAAGTTTGACCAGTATCCAGAAAAACTATCTGGTGGCCAAAAACAGCGCGTTGCTATTGCCCGTGCTTTAGCCCTTAAGCCGAAAGTCATGCTCTTTGATGAGGTTACTTCTTCTCTCGATCCAGAACTAGTCAGTGGAATTCTTGAAGAGATCCGCCGGCTCGCCGGAATAGGGATGACAATGGTCATCGTCACCCATGAAATGAACTTCGCATTCCAGGTGGCTAACCGTATTGTCTTCATGGATGAAGGAAAAATCGTAGAAATTGGTTCTCCTGAAGAAATTCGCAATACGGTGGAACCTCGTACCAGGACTTTTCTCGCAGCGATTTTAAACTAATGAGTAGCTCAGCGTACAAAATCGACTGGAATGTCATCCATAAATATCTGCCCGAACTCCTTAAGGGCTTGTCCATAACTCTAGAAATCTCAGCTGTCGGAATGGCGCTAGCCCTTATCTTCGGATTAATCTTGGCAGTTGGACGTCTAAATTCAAATAAACTCATCAGTGCAATTTCTGACGGAGCCGTGCAACTAAGTCGATCCATTCCCCTATTTGTTCTTTTATTCTGGATTTATTATGGCCTTTCTCTCAAATTCAACCTCCTGCTTACCGAATTCCAAGCAGGCGCATTAGCCCTTGGAATAACTGGTGGTGCTTATATGGCTGAAGTTTTCCGAAGTGGGTTACTTGCTATTGCTCCTGGCCAATCTGAGGCAGGGCTTGCAATAGGTTTAAGCAAAGGTCAAGTTTTTCGAGGAATTGTTCTACCTCAGGCATTGCGCATTGTCATTCCACCAACTGTAAATGTTTATGTGGGGCTTCTTAAAGGTGCAACTATCGTTTCGGTTATTGGTGTCTCAGACATGATTTATGTTGCTCGATATGTTTCACTTGCCACTTTTACACCATTTGAACTCTATACGGTTGCAGGTTTAATTTTCGTCTCACTTACACTCACAATCTCTGGATTTGTATGGCTTTTAGAACGCCGCCTGGGAAGGAGTAAGGCACATGTTTAGAGCAGAACCTTTTTTTGACTTCACATCTGTTTGGTCAAGTATGGGAATACTATTAAAAGGATTTGGTCTTGCTATGGCATGTGCGACATTCGCAATTATAATTGCAATAATATTCGGGTTAATCATCGCCTTAATGAGGTTATCTTCGGTTAAATCTCTCAAGGCTTTTGCTTTTTTATACACTCAACTATTTCGTGGAATTCCTCTCTATGTCCTTTTGATCTGGGTATATTTTGGACTTGCAATTGCTGTCGGGATTAACATGCCCGCAATTATGGCTGGCGTGGTCACTTTAGGTCTCCTAAATAGCGGATATCTAGCTGAAACTTTCCGATCTGGCATCTCCGCAATAGATAGCGGGCAAGTTGAAGCGGGTATGGCACTAGGTCTTTCTAAAAGAGATGTCACTCGTTTAATTGTTTTGCCGCAAGCATTTAGGATTATTATTCCACCACTTGGTAATCAATATGTGGATGCGATCAAAGATACCGCGATTTTAAGCATCATTGGTGTACCTGAATTAATGCGCGAAACCCAGCAATTAGCAGATTTACATTACAAGCCATTTGAGTTTTATACTTTCGCAGGTCTTCTTTATTTAATTGCTGTATTAACCATTTCTCGACTATTAGCCCAACTTGAGAAAAAAGTTTCTGCGCATAGCGCACAATCGCCTGTAAAGGCTACCCCTTAGCTCCCAGTGTGGATTTTTCTCCTTTGTTTTGCCTTTGACTCTTGACAGAACACTGCAGTAAGTATTGAATTACTTAAAACCAAATGACCAATCATTCTTGTCTGGTCATTTTTGAAATAAGGGGGAGTTACATGTCACGTATTTTACCTACTACAAAAGATGAAGCAAATATTGAACAAACAACGGACCGCCGACGTTTTATTAAAGGTGCTGGACTCGCACTTGGTGCTAGCGCATTGACGGGTTTAGCCATGCCTTCATCAGCTGAAGCTGTAACAAATACATCAAAGAAAAGTGAATCTGCTACTTCAGGTTATGATTCAGTAATTGATAAAGTGTTAGCAACTAAAGAAATTAGTTTTGGTGTTGATCTCACTTTTAAGCCAATTCAATATAAGACGGCTTCTGGTACTCCAACGGGATATATAGTTGACTTAGCAAATAAGTTAGCAGCCTCTCTTGGCGCAACTCCAAAGTGGGTCGAAATTCCATTTGGTGAGCTTTTTGCCGGCCAAGCAGCAGGTAAATTTGATATGTCTGGAATAGCAGCGACAATCAAGCCAGAACGCGCTCAGAAAGTACTTTTTGCTGGATTGCCAGCATTCGTTGAGTCAAATGTCGTTCTATTGAAACCAGGATTTAAGGTGAGTTCACTAGAGCAACTCAATAGTTCTTCTGTCACTATTGCAGTTGTTTTAGGTTCTTCACAAGAGTCAGCTGCCCAAATTCTTTATCCAAAGGCCAAGCTCAAGCGACTTGCAAACCAGGCCGCGCTTGCCGATGTTAGCGCTGGTCGATCTAATGCCATGATCGTTGGTGAGTTCGAGGTTGCAGATGCAGTCAAGAATCAACCTAAATTAACGGTATTCAAGGGTAAGCCAGTTTTCGTTGATGAGAACAGTTTCTTTATGCCTGCAGGTGACTATAAGTTGAAGGCTTATGTTGACACTTGGTTGCGTTATGAAACTTCACACAACAATCTTGCAGGACTCTGGGATAAATATGTTGGTAATGATGCTCGCAAGATGGGTCTCCAATCTGTCTCTGTAACATCTTCTTGGACCTAATAGGGACACGGTAAGCAAAGGACCTCCGGTTTTACTTACTGGAGGTCCTTTGCTTTACATAGAAATCATGCTCAAAATCAGTTGGAGGCAAAAATGAGTATTAGTCATGTAAAGCCCGAGAATATCGAATTGATTCGTGAGGATTCCAATAATTTAAGCTTTCGCCAGTTAGCCAACTTTAATTCTCATGGGGCCGATGTGAGCCTAACCTGGGTTGAAATTAATGGAGCGCATCGTAGTCTCGTTACAAATAAAAGCACGAGAGTTTATTATTTGCTTGAGGGTTCTTTCGTTTTTAACATATTCCCTGAAGATGAAATTTTGGCAAGTGCTGGAGATATCGTCGTCATCCCACGCTCTCAAGAGTATTCCTTTTTAGGATCAGGTAAGTACCTTGTAATTAATGGCCCAGCATTTCAAGAGGGTGATGATATTTATCAACCGTAATGGTTAACGAATGTATGTAGCCCCATTTACATCAATAGTGCCACCAGATAAATGCTTGCTAGCCCCAGTTGCTAAAAAGACAACCATCTCGGCAATCTCTTTGGGTGGAACCCATTCTCCCATGGCTAATGTGGCTGTAATTTTCTCTTCTCCGCCTTGCGTAATTGCCGAGGCAACTGACATTCCGGTACGAACAACACCGGGTGATATCAAATAGGCATAGATACCATCTCTGCCATATGCGCGTGCGATAGTTTTTACAAGTGCGGCAATGGCAGCTTTAGAGGCTGAATAAGCACCTAATTTAATATTACCTGCACCCCGCTGAGCTGCCCAACTTGAGATTGCGATGATAGATCCGCCAGAATTCTCAAGGAAGTATTTTGTCGCCTCGCGTATGAGCTGCGCTGGCGCAGTTGCATTCACACTCATGGCCGCTTCCCATGTTGCATCCCAGAGTTCATCAGAATCCGTGAAGGCAGCTTCAGGCATTATTGCCGCATTGGCTATTACGACATCGATTACGCCTCTCCACTCAAGGGCTTCTCTCCAAAGTTTTTTAGGACTGCCTGATTGCGCCAGATCGGCTTGTACTATAAATTTGTGGTCTTCAGGAATATTTTTTGTTGCATCAATGGCACCTTCTCTATCTGAACCATAATGTGCTATAACATAAGCACCTTCAATTCCTAGAAGTTCGGTAGTCGCACAACCAATTCCCTTTGATGCCCCTGTTATGAGAATGGTCTTTCCGCTTAAGCTTCCCACTGCAATTACCTTTCTAGAATAAACTCATTTAATCTCGTAGAGTCTATGGTAAGAGAAAGTAAGTGTATTTAGCAATAGTTGAGATACGTTGGAGGCGCGCATGAGAGCGAAAACTACAATGCGCGATAGCGCACCAAATATTTCATTTATTTTTGATGAGAAGTTTATTCAAGCTAAAGAAGGAGATACATTTGCCTCTGCACTAACAAGGGCTGGGATTTATGACTTGAAAGAGAGTCTTGACGGTTCTCGCCGCGGTCTTTACTGCGGAATGGGTGTTTGCAATGAGTGTGCAATTGTTGTCAATGGAACTCCAGGCAAATTAGCGTGTATGACTTCTGTCTGCAATGGAGATGAGGTTTCGAGACAGCCTGCATACCCGAGCATCAATAGTGTTGACTACGTAGCTCTTCCTGAATCAGAAATTTCACCTGATGTCTTAGTAATCGGGGCTGGTCCTGCAGGATTAGCTACAGCGGCCGTCTGTGCTGAGGCAGGACTACTGGTCGTGCTATTAGATGAGCGGGCAAAATTAGGTGGGCAATATTTTAAACAGCCAGTGGATCCTCTCCTACGCGAGGACCAACTGGATAGTCAATTTCTTGAGGGTCGGGCCTTAATTCAAAGGGCAAGAACTTCTGGCGTCGAAGTTTTAACTGGAGCGAGTATCTGGGGTGCTTTCGCCCCTAACCACCTTGTCGCAGCAAGTACGACACATCGGTGGGTATTGAAGCCAAAGAGTTTAGTAATAGCAACCGGGGCCTATGAGAAAAGTTTTCAGATTCCAGGTTGGACTTTACCTGGAGTGATGACTACGGGAGCTGCACAAACATTGTTGCGATCGTATCAAGTACTTTTGGGGTCAAAGATTTTTATATCAGGAAATGGTCCACTCAATATTCAAATGGCGGCAGAACTCATACGTGCCGGCGGTTCTGTAGCTGGTCTTGCTGAATTAGGTAGCCCGTTTAAGATAAAAAATATCTTCACCTCTCTGACTCTGGCCTGGTATTCGCCAAAACTGGTTCTAAATGGCCTGGGATATTTTTTTACTTTACTCAGAGCAAAGGTCCCGATTTACTTCTCAAGTGCCGTCATTGAGGCTTCAGGCACTCCCTTATTGAGTGTTGTCAAGGTAGCGTCAATTACCTCAGATGGGTCTACCTCTAATTCTGGAGTCAAGTTATTTCGCGTGGATGCACTTGCATTAGGTTATGGTTTTATGCCATCGAATGAGATTGCCCGTTCTCTTGGCTGTAAACATGCCTTTGATATTCAAAGTCAGACTCTTCAGGTTTCTCGTGATAATTTCGGAGAAACGAGCATCAAAGGAGTTTATGTTGTGGGAGATAGTGGCGGAATTTCTGGTGCTCAAGTAGCCAAGGCTAATGGCATCATGGCTGGATATGCCATTGTCGAAAGTGCAGGCAAAGTTATCCCTTCTGCACTAAAACGCGAAATTAAAACTGCGCAACGCCGTTATAAGCGGAATTTGAAATTCCAGAAAAGTCTTTGGAAGGTTTTTCGTGGCAGCCTCAACCTAGATCAATTAAGTGACTCCACAACTATTATTTGCCGTTGTCTATCTTTATCCAAGGAAGAAATCTCTGGCGAGATTTCAGAGGAGCTTTTAACAGCTGGTGCTCTTAAGCGAGTTACGCGGGCAGGTATGGGAATCTGTCAGGGACGGTACTGCAGTTCGTTTACCATAGCCAAAGCTGCGGAAAAAACTCAAAGTACGCCTTCAGAATATTCAGGGTTTGCACCCCAACCTCCTTTCAAGCCAACACCAATAGGAATTATTGCCCAATCCACTGCTTCATAATGAACAAGCGAGGATTAGCTCTTTTCATCTGTAATTCATTTATTTGGGGGGTTCCATTTTGGCTGACTAAATACCTACTGACGGAATTTTCCCCCAGCACGATAGTCTTCCTTCGCGCTGGCATAGCAGCTGCGGTATTGCTGCCATTCACATTGCATTCAGGAGATTTTCAAAAGGCTCTTCGGAGTTGGCGATGGGTTTTGGTATTTGCTTTGGCGCAGATGACTATCCCTTGGGGTCTAGCGAGTATTGCACAGCAACATTTAGATTCGGCTTTTACGGGATTGATGATGACAGCCATCCCAATTATTGGTCTTTTTTATGCGTTTAGCTCTGGAGAAAAAAAGGTTTTAACTAGACAAGGCACTGCGGGACTATTGATTGGTCTGTTGGGAATTAGCGCACTAATTGGGTTAGATAGTCTAAAAAGTCAGATTAATCTCCTCGCTGTTGCGATGGTACTACTTTCTACGTGTGGATATGCCTACGCACCTAGAGTAGTCAATCGTAAATTAAAGGAAGTTCCTTCCCTTGGCGCTGTTTCACTAACAGTTCTAATAACTTCACTCGCGTGGTCCATTCCTGGAATTACCACTTGGCCACAGCATGGTGTACATATCCGAATAGTTATTGCGGCGCTGGTTCTTGGTGTTATATGCACGGCCTTAGCATTTTGGATTTTTTTCGAACTTATAAAAGAAGTTGGTCCATTGCTTACAACATATCTTGCTTTTACGAACCCACTTGTTGCCGTACTTGTTGGGGTAATCATAGCGAAAGAACCAATAACAGTTGGCATCCTTGTAAGTTTTCCACTCATTGTCACCGGTACTTATCTTGCACTTTCTGCTAGAGCAAAAACAGCGTTTGTTTAAAGCTTTTTTGGCGGATTTAACTTACGCAACAAAACTAGCTCTTCATCTGTTGGGGGTGTAGTGATTTCAAGGCTTTTTGATATCTTTAATTTCCAACCTGTAGCTGCAATTACAGTGTCAATATCTACATTTTGGTGAATTTTAGTCAGAACTAGCTCGCATGTTTTTAGATCGGGTTCTAAAATTCCGAGGTCAGTGATAACAGTTTTTGGACCCTTGCCGATTAATCCAAATGATTCGCGAGATCCTGGGCCAGTTCCGTAACCCACAGAGGTAATGAAATCAATCTTTTCAAGAAACGTACGAGTACTTTGACGGCAAATAATTGTTGTGTCTCTGCATGCCGCAGCAATCTCAGTGGCTCCGCCTGCGCCAGGTAAACGTACAATAGGGTGATCGTAAGTACCGCCGATAATGGTTGTGTTGATATTTCCAAACTTATCTAACTGAGCGGCGGCAAGAAATCCAACTTTTATCCGACCGGGTTGTAGCCAATAATTAAATATTTCTGTAATACCGACAACTGTGAGCGCAGTTTGTGCTAATTCGCCATCTCCAATAGATAAAGGAAGTTTGGCTGGGTTTGTGTCGATTGTGCCGGACTCATAAATAAGAACCAGTTCTGGAGCATGTGTAGCCTTGGCCAGGATTGCTGCAGTGCTTGGAATACCGATGCCTACAAAGCAAGAATCGCTGTTTTTTAAGGTGCGCGCTGCTGAAACTGTCATCATTTCATCGGCGCTCCATCCTTGCTCCTGCATCATGAGCGAAGACCTTCACTAACTAACCATGCCTCAAAACTTTCACGTTCCTTACTGATGGCATTCCAGGCTATGTAAGCTTCGTTATCTCTAGGGTAGTAATCCAATGCATATGAAGGGATAGCGCCATTTGGTACATGGGCAATTGCAGAAACAACAAATGATGGAATCACAAGTGAGTTCGAACGAGGATTAAAACTATCTACAATCTCTTCAACAGTGACAATTACTCTATTTGCAGCAAGAGCGGCCTCTTTTTGAACTCCCGTGATGCCCCACAGGCAAATATTGCCTTTTCGATCTGCCTGCTGAGCATGAATAATCGTCACATCTGGATTCAGCGCTGCAACTGCAGTGATTCGTTCACCAGTAAAAGGGCAGATGACTGAGTCGACGTTATTTGTTTGAGCCAATAAGTCCGTCCCCTGATATCCCCGCATCACTGCGAATGGAAGCCCGGTTGCGCCAGCTAAATATCGATTTGAGAGACCAGCATGAGTATGTTCTTCAATCTCGAGTTTATTGGGCCAGCCATTTTGAACTGCATCACGGAATCGATTGAGAGAACCGACCCCTGGATTTCCTCCCCAAGAGAAAATTAATTTTGATGCACAACCCGCACCTATCATTTGATCGTAAATCAGATCTGGAGTCATCCGTACGAGTGTTAAATTACGCAACCCTTGGCGAATGATTTCATGGGCTGCAGCAAATGGAATTAAATGCGTAAAGCCTTCCATGGCAATGGTGTCCCCATCATGAACATGTTCCTTTATCGCCTCAGCGATACTTTTGAACTTGCTCATTGATTTACCATTAACATTTCTTAAAAACCTTCCAAATACTTATAACTATTGAGTACAATATAACTGAAATGCATATTAAGCGAAAGTATTTTATGAGTTTCTCTTTGGGAAGAGGTGCGTATGCCGAACATTTCTATGCTTGACAAAAATGTTTTACTGACTGGAGGTGCACAAGGCCTCGGCGAAGCAATGTTGCGTACATTTAGTGCCTCAGGTGCAACTGGAATAGTCTTAGACAAAATCGCGCCTGCTCAATTGCCTAGCGGGTGGGTATATATTAATTGCGATCTAACTAATGAGAGGGCCACAAGCGCTGCTTTCGAATCCATTCCAGTACATTTACGGAAAATCGATGTACTTTTGGCAAATGCTGGGATGGTTCCCGCATGGTCGACAATAGCCGCCACCCCCCTTACGATTTGGGATGATGTAATGGCACTTAATTCTCGGGGGCTTTTTATAACGTTAAAGGAAAGTTTTGATTTATTACGCAAACCTGGTGCATCAATTGTTATTACTGCCTCACTCAATTCTTGGAAAGGCGATGAAAATATTGTCCCTTACGTTGCGAGTAAGCATGCAGCCCTTGGTGTGATGCGATCAGCTGCCCTGGATTTTGGAAGAAGTGGAATACGTGTGAATGCAATTGCCCCTGGACCTGTGGCAACGCAGGCTCTACTTTCAAGAATAAAAAAGCGTAATGGTGCCGATGAGGATGCTTTCCAAAGTGCCCTTGAAAAACTCGCAAAATCAACTGCTTTAGGCCGGTTAGCCACTGTTGATGATGTAGCCAACACCGCTCTTTTCTTAAGCAGCGATTTAGCTAATGGCATTACGGGTCAAATGATCAATGTCGATGCCGGAGTCATGTAACCAAAATGGGGGAGAAAATGTACGATCTTACGGGTAAAACAGTTTTAGTAACAGGAGCATCACGTGGCATTGGTGCTGCGTCCGTGAAGGCTTTAGCCGAAGCCGGGGCAAAAGTTATCGCTCACTACAGCTCATTCGAAGATGGAGCACGGGAGACACTTAAGGGTATACCTGATAATCGCAAGGTATTTATAGGACAAGATCTCTCAATCCCGGGTAGTGGTCGGTCACTCTTTGTTCAAGCACTTCAACAAGTCGATCAGATAGATGTTGTGCTCAACAATGCCGCCGTTAACCTAGATAGTTCATTTACGGGTAGTAATCAAACGTGGGATGAGAATTGGGAAATGACGCTTCGAGTAAACGTTTTGGAATCTTCTAATCTCATCAAAGAAGCTGTTCAGCATTTTTTGGCTAAAGGCGGCGGAATCTTAATTTCTATGTCTAGCTGGTCGGGCCAACGGGGATCAGCAATCGCTGAGCTTTCAGCCTATGCAGCCTCTAAAGCTGCCGTCAAGGCTGTAACACAGACAGTTGCACAAAACTACGCTAAGCAAGGCATTTTGGCCTATGTGCTAGCTCCAGGAATAGTCAAGACAAGAATGGCAGATGCGGCTGCAATCGCCCGGGGTGGTGAAGAAAAGATGAAAGCGGCTTTAGTATTAGGTGAACTCGTTCCACCTAGCGAGATAGGGGATCTTGTCGTCTTTCTGGCTACAGGCAGATGTAGACATCTCACTGGTGCAACTATTGATGTTAATGGTGCCTCCTATGTTCGATAATTTACTTCACTAACCCAGCTAAAGATGGAGTAGATTCGAAATGCCTAACTCAATGTTTGATCCGTTAAAAATACGAGAAGTCGAATTCCTCAACCGCGTCTGGGTAAGTCCAATGTGTCAGTACTCTGCAACAAATGGTGTTGTAGGTGAGTGGCACCGTATTCATTTAGGTGCATTTGCCTCTGGTGGTGCTGGACTTGTAATGGTTGAAGCAACTGCAGTTGTTGCAAATGGACGTATTTCGACTGGATGTTCAGGTTTGTGGAGTCATGAACATGCACAGGCATTCGCCCCAGTAGTTGATTTCGCGCACTCAATGGGTACGCGCATAGGTATTCAGCTTGCACACGCAGGTCGAAAAGGCTCGACTCTTCTTCCTTGGGATGACCATGTAATTGCCTCAGCTGATGAAGGAGGATGGGTAACCGATGCACCAAGTTCTATCTCCTATCAAGACTTTCCTGTGCCACACGCGTTAACAATCTCTGAAATATCTAATCTTTCCCAGCAATTTGTTAGTGCAGCCAAGCGTGCAATCACCGTTGGCTTTGACGTCATTGAACTCCATGCAGCTCATGGGTACTTATTTCATCAATTCTTCTCACCTCTATCAAATAAGAGAGAAGACCAATATGGCGGCTCATTCGAAAATCGAATTCGCTTCTTGTGCGAGGTGGCAAGGGCAGTACGTGCTGTTGTACCTGAATCAAATCCACTGTTCGTTCGAATCTCTGCAACCGATTGGGTCAGCGGAGGCTGGACATTAGAAGAATCTATTGAGCTAGCTAAGGTACTGAAAGATATCGGTGTTGATTTAATCGATGTATCTTCAGGTGGGCTCGTTCATGACGCCAAAATTACAACTGGGCCTGGATACCAAGTCGAGTTTGCACAAGCTATAAAAGAAAGTTCAGGAATTCTAACCTCGGCAGTTGGATTAATTACAGAGCCATCTCAGGCTGAGCAGATAGTTCAACTCGGTCAAGCTGATGCAGTCATGCTAGGTAGGGCTATGCTCCGCAATCCACATTGGCCAATGAGTGCGGCAGAAGATTTAGGCATCAGAATCGCTTGGCAAAAACAATTTGAACGCGCCCGTAAAATTGCACCGCGTCCATCTCCACAGTAAAAATTATTTAGCTAGCGATACCATCAGTGAATCGAGTTGGGACATAAGTGGTTTTATTTTTTCTATTCGATCGATGCCTTCGCTACCCAATTCAGAAAATGTAGTCAGTGGTGGACGGACATCTCCCACAGGGTGGCCAGCAATAGCGGCAAGCGCCTTTGAATAACATTGATGACCGTATGTTGGGTGACCTTCGGCGATAATATGATCGATTTTGTCGATTAGGCGCTGGACTTTCCTTGCATCTTCCACACGTCCTGCCTCCATTAAGTTGCAGATTTCAGACGAGGCGTGTGGGATGTAGTTTCCGTAAGGATTTACATAGCCAATTGCACCCAATAAATATGAGTCAACTACTCTCTCGCCAGCAAATACCCTGATAAGGCCTTCAGATTCTTCAATTACATCTCGGACACGGGCAACATCAGTGCTTGCTTCCTTGATATATCTGATCTGCTCAAGCCTTCTTGCCAGACTTGCCACCAATTTTGCAGGCATATCTACGTTTGAAGTGTATGGATTGTTATAGATCATAATCGGAATTTGAATTGCCTCACAAATAGCCTTGTAATAGTTAAATATTTCTTCATGAGTTGGGGTGTAGTAGTACGGCGGTAAGATCATAAGCCCATCGGCACCTAAATCTTCAGCCTCCTTGCTGTAACGAACTGCGTTGGGGGTGTAAGCATTCATAGTCCCCACAAGAACGGGAATTCTCTTCTTAACATGTTTGACCGTCACATCGACAACTTGATGGCGCTCGTCATCGGTCAAGGTTAGGAACTCTCCCGTTGTCCCCAACATGATGACACCGGGCACACCGACGCTTATCTGCCAATCAAGAAACGACTTAAGGGCATTTTCGTCGATGCGCTTTCGATCTGGAGTAAAAGGTGTAACTAAGACTGAATAACTACCACGGAAATCATGACTCATTTTTTCCTTCAATCATTTCATGTTAATTTTGAATGAGTAGACCCTATAATATAAATATGGTTTTAGAGAAGAGTGCGCCAATGCAAATGCAACAAATTCATCATTTTGAAAATATTATTGTTGGTGGGGGCATTACTGGCACTGCTGCTGCTTATTTTCTGGCTAAAGAAGGTAATGAAGTTGCGCTATGCGAACAATTTGATTTAAACACCCAAGCATCAGGCCGTAATGCTGGAAGTTTACATGGGCAAATTCAGTTTGATCCTTTCCATACACTCGGATTTGAGTGGGGCAAAAGCTTTTTACCTGCGCTGAGATTTCTAGCTGACTCACTTGATATATGGAGCAATCTTTCAACTGATTTAGAAACTGACTTAGAAGTATTTCGTGGTGGAGGTCTCCTGGTCGCTGAGACTAAAGAGGAGATGGCTCTTCTTGCGACTAAAGTTGAACTTGAGCAATCCATAGGAATTGCTGCGGAACTACTTGATGGTAATCAACTTCGGCAAAAGGCTCCTTATATTGCAGAGAAAATGCTCGGTGCAGCCTTCTCGCCTATAGAAGGCAAAGCTAACCCTTTGCTTGCTGCACCAGCTTTTGCAAAAGCAGCCAAGAAGCATGGAGCAAAAATATTTACTGGAGTAGAAGTTTTCACAATTACAAAAGATGGTAATGGATATCGATTAGTGACATCAGCGGGTGACTTTACTTGTAAGAATATTCTTCTTACCTCGAATGCTGGATTAACTAAATTAGGGGCAAACTTTGGGCTTTCGTTACCAATTACTGACGAACCAGTACAAGTAAGTGTTTCGGAAATAGTCTCTCCTTTTGTAAAACATCTGATTTATTTTTCTGGAGAAAGATTGACTTTTAAACAGGCAAAGTCTGGCTCACTTTTGATTGGAGGTGGATGGCCTGCAAGGATTAATGCCGAGGGTGTACCTGTTCTTAATCCAGATTCACTGAGGGGTAATATGCGGGTCGCCATTAAGGTAGTTCCTTCGATTTCAGCGATTAAAATTATCAGAACATGGATTGGTGTTGGTAACGGGACCCCCGATCACCGCCCAATCATTGGTGAAGTTGCTGGTTATAAAGGCGTCTTCATTGGAATGTTTCCCGGAATGGGCTTAACGGCAGGGCCATTGTTAGGCAAGACTCTTGCTCAATTAGCCACTGGACAGTTAATCGATCGAAATCTAGAGGCTTTTTCTATCTCCCGGTTTCATTGACTTGTGTTGCCACTACTATATTTGTTCGCTCCTCGTATTTTTTTTCAACAAATTTTTCATTTGAATAGATACTAAATGCTTGCCAACTGCAGTCAATATTGAGAAACTAGTCTCATGCCCAATATTCGTGCAGTTCGTCTACCTTCTGATGGAAATATTGAACGCGGCGAAGCTGTAAAAATAACAATTAATGGCGTAATAGCAAATGCTTATGAAGGTGAAAGCGTTGCGAGCGCAATGATGTGCGAGGGGATATCTGCAATGCGCACTACGGTCGCGGGTGATCCACGTGGTGTCTTTTGTGGAATGGGTGTGTGCTTTGAATGTTTAGTGAGTGTCGATGGAATTACAAATACTCGGGCATGTATGACTTGGGTCAAAGAGGGTATGGAGATTAGGACTCAAAATGGCCTGCAGGTCGATAAATAAGTCAGTAAGAACTCTCCACTAAGCAAACGTACTGATCATCAGGATCCCTAAAATATACATACTTATATTCTGAGTTTCCTACATCGAGTCTTTGAATCTCTGAATGCATTTCAATGCCTAATCGCTCAAGTTCGGCAACGCCTTTTTTGATATTTTGGACACCAATGCCAAAATCCATTGGTCCTACATGCCCCCACTCGCCTCGACAATCTTCATAGAGTGGTGTTAGGCGAACTGGTTCGATTCCAGCGCCTTGTGAAGATAAGTGAAGAGTCATGTGGTGCCCTGGGAGTGGCCGACCAACTTGATACCAAGGGGCCATTGGTTCAAAAAACTCGGTCGACTCAAATATCTGATCGAGGAAACCCAATTGCTTGTAGAAATCAATTGTTGTTTTCATGTCTGATACTCCGAATGCAACGTGATTGACGCCTTCAACTCTTGGTAATCCTGGCCGAGATGTCCACAACCCTTTCCATTCAATCAGTTCAACTTTCCCTCGCCATGGATCTGCTATATATCCAATATCAAGTTCTATATCGTGTGGGCCAACTGAGGCATTGAGTGGAACCATGAGAGATTCGCAGCCAAGTTTTTCAACAAGTTCTTGGTAAATCTTCTGGGTATGAACCGTATGCAGGCAAACTTCAGCGAGCCCGATTTCACCATACCCGATTCCTGAAGGATATGGCGGTGCTCCTTCGCCATCTAAACGTTGAACTAATTTTACTTTTCCTGGTCCAAGTCGAGAGGAATTCTTATTTCCCAACATGACGATACGGGCCTTGACTTGGTTCGTCTTTGTTATCTCTTCTAATCCAGGAATTGGGCCTGTGTAATCAAAATAGAGTTCGGTAAATCCCAGCTTACGGCCCCAAAAATCAAGGGCTGTATCCATATCCCCGACGCCAATACCTGCATGATCTACTCCAAGGAACACAGTTAATCCTCCTTACTTAACTACCGGGATGTCGAATTCAATCAATATTGACCTAATTTTTTCAAGGCTTTGGCTATCTGTGATTGGAAGTCGAGGTCTACGTACAGTTCCCCCAGGTGCTCCCATTATTGCCATAATTACCTTTAGCTGACTTTGATACCCCCCCCATTTACCGCGCCAACCGCCTGGCTCCCAAAGAGCTTCAAGAAGTTTGAGGTTTCGATTTGCATGTGCCCTAACTGGCTCAAGATTACCCGCCCAGTAATTCTCCCAGTATTGCGGATCTGCGGCCCCAAAAATACTTCCTCCACCGATTGTGCCGTCTCCACCAAACTCGATCATGAAATCCAAATTGCTCGGAGTCATAAAGTTACCGAATATGCGAACGTCCTTAATGAGTGCTTTAGCAGTGGCAAAGAACTGATCTACATTACCCGTGCTGTCTTTAATTGCTACAACATTTTCTAAATCAGCCAACCTGCGTGCAAGATCCCCTTCGATTTCAATTGACGTCCCATGTGGCCAATTATAAATCATTGTTGGAGCAGATACGCCTTTCCCAAGGTCTTGAAAATAAGCCAAAGTTTCATTAGGTAGCGTTTTAGAATAAGCAGGTGCTGATGAACATATACCAGCAGCTCCTACTGATATCGCATGTTCGCCCAGCTTGATTGACTCTTTGGCCGTAAACGTTGTTACGCCAACTACAACAGGGACGCGGCCTGCAACACGATCTAAAACGAAAGCTGCAACTTCTTTCCTCTCTTCATGTGTTTGCGAGAACCATTCACCAGTTGTGCCATTTATAAAAATGCCATGCATGCCTAGGTTTAAGTAGCTATCAATAAGTAAGCCTAGGAGTGTAAAATCAATCTCCCCATTTTCTTTGAACGGGGTCGGTGAAGCAGGCCAATAGCCTTTCCAATCAACTGAATTACGATCCATTCTTTAGCTCCTCTTCTTTGAGACTATTGGGATTGAACATCGATCTAACTTGATCTATCGACATTAAACTCGTCAGGAATAGGGTTAGACTTGCCGAAAGAAACCATGTATTCGGCGAGCATGCTAGAAACCATTGGACCAAGTGTAAATCCAGTAGGTACCAAAGCTACATGGTAGCCAGGAAGCTTTTTTGACTCCCCTAGGATTGGCATGAAATCATTTGTGTAAGCCCAGATTCCTGACCACACACGAATAAGTCGAACATCTTTTAGTAGCGGGAGCACATCTATTGCCACTGCAGCATTTCCGGCTGCACTCGCCCAATAGTTTGAATACCTTTTTGGAAACTCCTGTAAACGAGAAGGCCAACCCCCACCGATAATAAATGTGTTATTGGCTGATTGCTTGAGTGTTAATCGACGCCCAATGTGTTGAACCATCGGAGTCAGGACATGCTCATAAGCCTCGGTGACGTTTACGTGCAATCCACTCAGGCCTATTGGCAGCGAAATTCCGAGCTTTAATGAAAGTTCCTGCGTCCAAGCTCCAGCTGCGTTAACTACTCGGTTACACAAAATATCGCCTCGGCTTGTCTTTACCTTGAATCGAAAACCAGGTGTGTTATCAAGAGGAGTAATTGAAAGTACTTCACAGTTTTTGCGTATTTGGGCGCCCGATTGAGCTGCGCGTAAAGCAAAAATGGGAGCAACTGTTAAAGGATTTGCGTGGCCTTCTTGAGGGCAATACGAAATTCCACTGAGTTTCGGGGAGAGATAAGGAGCAAAATTTCGCATCTCCTCACCTGTCATGACATGAGTTTCAAGTCCTGCCAAATTCTCAATATGCTGTTTATCGCGCAAAACTTGAAGCTCTTCTTCCGTCTCAGAAACCATAATGCCACCAGTAAAATGAACCCCTAAATCCGCTTCGAGTTCACTCTCTAATCCATGCCATAGTTTGGCTGCATCCAACTGTAAACGCACTTCTGCAGCTAGGCGTTTTTCGTCCTCTGATGTAACACCTTTTGTCAGTTGATGAATTGCAATTTGAAAATGAAAACTACCAGCGTTAGTTCCTGAAGCCTCGCGATTAAGTTCTCCTCGCTCAAGCAAGGTGACTTCAACCCTTGATTGCGATAAATAATAAGCTAGAGCCGACCCCAGTAGTCCACCGCCAATTATAACCGTCTCTGAATGGGCCGGAAGAGCGGCATTTGCAGAATCATCTGGTAAAAAACTTGTAACCGTGGCGTGCGAGTTATTTTGCATCAAAAAAGTATTTCTGATCGGTGACGCTCTTATCCGCTATTGACCCTAATGCCACTGGCTTAACTGGGAATCTTGGTGTCCCCTGCGGAACTTTTGCGATGTCTATCCCGTGACGAAGTGCGACCATAGCTGAAATCTGTCGCTGGCAATTTCTACCTTGGCAAGAGCCCATTCCGGCGCGGGTAATAGCCTTCACGACCGATAAGTCAGAAGTGGAATTAATAACGAGATCAATCTCTCTTTTCCTTACGATTTCACACCTGCAGATAATGGTCTGATCATCTGCCAACTCAAAAATTCCAACTTTTACATCAAACATTGACCGTAAAGCTCTTTGAAATGCCCTTCGTCGTCTAGTTTCAGAGTGAAATTTTTTTGCCTGAATATTCGCCTGGTCGATTCCTATGTGATTCAACTCTTTGGAAACCGAAATTCCTACTAAGTTTCCACGGCTAATAGCAATATAGGATCCCTCCACCCCTGATCCGTCTCCAACTGCATAGACATTGGGTACAGTTGTGTGACCCCATTGGTCACTCTTTATTACCTGACCACCTTTACTTTCCTCATATTCAAATTCACACCCAACTAATCTCAGTAGTTCGCTTGAGGGCAGGAAGCCGTAACCAAGACACAGAGTATCCACCTCTATCCGCTGCTGGGTACCCTGCTTGATTCTCCAGTTACGGTCTACTTTTGCAATTGTTACAGCTTCAACTCTGGATGTTCCATGAGCTTCGACAATGATGCTTCTATATCGCACAGGGATTCTTTTGCGTACAAGCATTGAACGATATTTCATGGCATCGACAATCAAATCCCAATTACCTACAGATGCGGAGAGAAGTTTTACAACATTTATTGGAGTAGGTGCTGGTCCAGCCTCAAGAACTGAAACTATATTCGCCCCCAATTTGGCAAGTTGTGCGGGAAAAGCGAGGGCAACTGGCCCACTTCCTGCAAAAATGATTTTCGAGCCAGGTAATACCCTCTGGGTCTTCACTAATGTTTGGGCTGAACCTGCTGTGATAACTCCAGGAAGTGTCCAGCCCGGAAATGCAACTGGCCGATCATATGCACCAGTTGCTATGAGCAATTTTCTAAAGGTTATTCTAGAAACATGGTCACTATCGCTAGCAACCATTAAGTCATTGTCTTCTATTGAAAGCACTGTAGTTTTTAGAAAAAAAGTGATTTTACTCTGTTCAGATTTGGAAATTAGCGCCTGGCCTATGTGTGGTGGTACTTGTAACTCGTTTGGATTTGTGACTTTAAAACCTGGGCCAAGTTGCTTAAATATCTGTCCGCCAAGAGAATCCCGTTCATCAATCAGGACGACACCTACTCCATTTTCAGAGGCGCGCACTGCAGCAGCCATACCGGCAGGACCACCACCTATTACTGCAAAGTCGAAAACAAACTCCGCTTTATTGTTAATGCTGCACACCTCCGGTATCACAGAGCACTTTTTTGATCCTCTCCTGATATATGCAGAAATTTTCACACAAACTACAAGTATTTACTAGGGCATTTAAGGATAATTGCACCACTTTTTTGTTCTTATGACGCACAAAAAAGACTATTATCAATTATAAAGTTTTGATATGTTTCAATTCTTAGCACAAATGTAGAATACTTTTTTGGAGAGAAATGGGGAACCATGGAAAAATGTGAAGACCGCGTATCCATTGAAGATTTAGTAAAGAAATATTGTCTCTATTTTGACACCAATCAGCCCGAAAAAATCATAGAACTATTTACCGAGGATGTACTTATCGATTACGGTCCAGAAGTCCCGCCCCTAAAAAGTAAGGCAGCCGCTTTAGCTATGTTTACTGGAGGCTTAGATAATCTTTTTGCTCAAACGAGTCATCACCTTTCAAATTTTATTCTCGATTTTGACTCACCCGAGTCGGCGCATTCGACTTCATATGTTTATGCTTGGCATAGATACCAACATAAACCAGAGATTGGCTACCTGTGGGGACATTACCATCACAAATTTACTTACGAGCTAGGGGTATGGAAAATCTCAGAGCTCAAACTCTTTGCTGTTCATATAGAAAACTTTCACCGAGAAAAAATGCATCCAGTCGCTCGGCATTAGATCAATAATCTACTTCTTATCATAGAAATTAAAATTATGACTATTAGCAATTAAATTATTTATTTCTGCTAATGCGCGATCCCGCTTCTCAACATTAGATTCCCATTCATCTATCTTAAATATCTTTTCCATCACTCCAGCTACAGACTCCACCATTTCTGGAGTCCAAGGGTCGTTTTGATTGCGATCTTTACCCATCTGATAATAACTTTCGGCCATACGAGAAGCGTGATCGCGTATACCGCCTTGCGCATTCAATGAAGAGGTTCCAAATGGTCCAATAACTGCCCATCTCTTGCCCAGTCCCTGCGTAACAATTAAGTCAATCTCCTCTGGGCCAATTACACCATCTCTTACCAAACAGTAAGCCTCTCGGAGTACTGCCCCCTGCAAGCGATTAAATACAAAACCTTCAATTTCTCTCTTAACCTCAACAGGATGCATTCCCACCTGTTCTAAAATTAGAATCGTTTGAGATGTAATTGCGGGCGATGTCTTATTTGATGGGACAACTTCGGCAACCGAAAGTAAGTAGGGAGGATTTCCTGGGTGTACTACCAGCGCTCTTTCCGGGTGTTGCATCCTTTGATTGAATTTCGAGGCTCCCAAAGCTGATGAGGAACTCGCCAGAATGACATTCTTATTAGTTAGGCGATCTAACTCTTCAAATATTCTTTCCTTTATCTCAATCTTTTCTGGCGCACACTCTTGTACATAAGTAGCGCCTTCCAGGCAAAGGGATAGATCGGTCGTCGTAGATATTCTCTTCAAAATACTTTCGGGGTCCTCTGAAATCAACTCTTCAATTGCCAGAAAATGTAACCGTGTAGAAAGCCCCGAGTTGAGAGAATTTAATTTTTCTGGCTCCACATCATAAACCGATACATCATGACCGGCACGAGCAAAAGTTATTGCCCAAGCAGCTCCGATGCTTCCAGAGCCAACGATTGAAAACTTCATTAAGGGGTATCTTTTTTGTACTTACGGCGATATGCCTTCCAGGTAGTAGCCCACTTCTCAGGATCATCAAGATTTGTGCCATCTAATTTATGCACTACCTGATTATGCGGGGCAGTTTTGACAAGCTCCGGATTTGTGCGGGCTTCGTTACAGACATGCTCCAAAACATCAATCCAATAATCTATATCTTCTATCGACCATAATTCACCCGCTTCTGGGGTGAAAGGTTCGGGAACAAACCATGGTTCATGACTAAGCCAATATGCATCGACACCGAAATCAGTCATTCGATTTTGTACGTCGATGGTACTCACTCCAGTCTCTTTAGTGAGTTCACCTAATCCGTAACGTGTCATCTCAAGGCGACGCTTCTTCATGTCAGGAAAACCGATAGAAATTCCCTTAATCTTCATCAACCGTTTTTCCATATAGTTGTTGGCCAAAACCGAAATATTGGCCGCATCACGCAGGCCTTCGATACCCATTGCCCTAGTCCAGGCATAGGCACGAATGACAACTGGAACATTTCCCCAGAACTCTCGGACCGTGCCGATGATGGAATTTGGATTCTCTTGTAGGTAGTAGCTGCCATTGGCATCTTCTTCAACTAGGGGTCCCGGCAAGAATGGAATTAGTTTTTCATTACATCCATAGGCGCCTACGGCAGGACCTCCCCCACCCTTTGGCCCACCAAAAGTCTTATGTAACATATACATACATGCATCAAAACCAAGATCGGCCGCGCGCAGCCGAGTCATCACTCCATTGAAATTGGCATGGTCATAGAAACAAAGCCCGCCTGCTTCATGAACAATTTTTACCCATTCGGCAATATTCGGATTATAAATGCCTACGTCATCCGGATTATTGACCATCAATGCTGCGGTCCGATTAGAAACAACTGCGCGGAGAGCTTCTACAGATGGAAATCCATCAGCCTCTAATGGAAGAGTAATAACTTTAAATCCCGCCGCAGCAGCAGTAGCTGGATTACATGGGTGCGCTTGTGAAGTCGTAATAATTTCATTGCGTTGAGCTAACTCGCCTCGCGAGGCATGGTAGGAACGTGTAATGCATACCTGTGTGTATGCAGCATCTGCACCGCCGCCTGCTTGAAAGACAAATCGATCTAGTCCAGAGAGTTCTCGGAGAAGGTGATCAAATTTACTAATTACTTCCAGGACGCCTTGAAGAGTTTCAACGGGTTGGTGTGGGTTTAATTCTGTAACATTATGCTGATAGACTAGTCTTTCATTTACCCTCGGGTTGTACTTCATTGTGCAGGTCCCAAAAAGACTTATACCCATCATGCCCATCGTTTGCTGCGACAGGTGGAGGTAGTGCCGTTGAACTTCAAACTCGGACATCTCTGGAAGCTCTGGCAGGCTCTTTCGGCGCAGAGCTGCTGGTATTAAATCCTGTGCAGTACCGACTCGCTGCACGATCTCTGCCTCAACTGTTGGCAATATCGCGCCACGGCGACCTGAAACGC
Organism: Actinomycetota bacterium; assembly: GCA_947477185.1. GTDB lineage: Bacteria > Actinomycetota > Actinomycetes > Nanopelagicales > Nanopelagicaceae > Planktophila. Next base: position 29,964 of record CANJTH010000001.1, on the reverse strand, counting down.
CAAGCTGCATCGCAAGTGGCTCATCCCAAACTTGAGCGTGATAATTCTTCAATTTTTTCATTTTACTTCACCACCTTTTTAAGTGCATCGACAAGGACGGCAATGTCTTCCAGGCTATGGATCTCTGTGATGCAATAAAGGGCGCTTTGCCCCATGTGCGGAAAGTCCCTGCTCAGATCCTTACCGCCAAATATCGAATGTTCCAATAGCTTCTTATTAATCTGGGCAACCTTCAATTTAGATTTTGAAAAATCTACAACGAATTCTTTAAAAAAACCCTGCCTCCACTTAATGCTGACACCCTCTATTTCATCTATGAGAGAGGCGGCATAATGAGACCGCTGAATGATGGTTTCGCCAATTTCTCTAAATCCTTGAGGTCCCATTAGTGACATATAGGTCGCATTGGCAACTGCCCACAAATAAACTGAATTGCCCGTCCAATCTTTGCCATTCTCACGCGAACCATAGGATGATTGATGGAAGAGCGTTAGACCAAAGGCTAATTCCCCAGGATGTGTGGTGCCAGTTAAGCTCACTTGCAGTGTCGGATACTCCTTGGCGTATTTGGCCTCATCGCGTGTAGCAATAAAACCTCCCACTCCGCCCCCGGCATTCATGTGGACGCCAAGCGGTTGTGTAGTTCCAACAACTATGTCTGCCGAATACTCCGAAGGTGGGGCAATCACTCCCAGAGATATTGGATCAACGCCCACAATTACTTCTGCTCCTACTTGATGTGCGATCGCACTGATTTCATGAGCCCTTAACTCAATACTTCCGAAATAAGTTGGGTTCTCAAAGTAGACCGCACTAGTTTTAGTGCTTATTTTTGCATGTAGATCATCGAGGTCCATGCCGCCATCGTCAGCGTTTACTGCAACCATTACAATTGAAATGTAGCCATTGAGCTCTGGAAATCCACAGTAAGTCTTTAAAACTTTCAAACGCTCAGGATCAAGTGTGGAGGGGACTAGAACTTCACTTCTTCCATTTATCCGAGCCGCCATTCGAACAGCATGACCAGCTGCTGTTCCATAACTGTATAAAGGAAGGCCTACAAACTCCATTCCTATAAGTTCACCAATCTGGCTTTGAAACTCAAACCAAACTTGTGTGCGTCCATGGTCGGATGACGGCGTGCCCCATACTGGGGTGAGGAATTCAGTGCGTGTAACCATTTCATCACAAATAGCTGGAACGTAATGCTGCCAGCATCCAGCACCCAGAAAATTCAGATTGTCTTCGCAGGAAATGCTCTTCTTTAAGATTGAATTCATATGTTTATAAAGGGCGGCCTCTGAAGCAAGTGATGGGGGGAAATTCCATCTGCCTTTGTAACGGTGTTCGTTAGGAATCTGCTCAAAGAGCTCTTCGATGTCATCTACTTCTGCCACTCGTAACATCTCTTTATAACTGACCGCAGCAGAATTAGCCATGAATGGGTGCGGCGTTGGTAGTACTTCTTTATTCATTATTCCTCATCCTCACATGACCATGATTGCTTCGTGACGGGCTGGTACTTCTATTGAACATAAGATAGTTCGGTTTGGGGCCGTATGCACCTGAATGTAGCGAGGAAAAACCATCTGCTCACCAGATACTTCAAGATCGACATGCAACGTGGCGGGTATAAGCGCTCCAATTTTCTGTGCGCTGGCGATAACTTTAATTGCGCCAAATCCCAATGCGGATATAACGGCAGTGCTAATCTGCTGATTTCCCCGACCTAAAAGGAACCCCTGCCCGCCGATGACACCTAAAATTAATTCTCGCTGCTCATAGCGCTCAAGCAGGGAGAGAATCTCTACTTCGCTGCAATCAGTTTTCAGAACTACCCCATCAACGAGTGCATCAACTCCCACAAAACTGCCCTTAACTCCACGCTCTTCTAGGAGCAAATGAGCGCTTCTTCCTGGACCGATCAAATAGAGTTTCCCTGGAATCATTTCTGTGGCAATCTCTCGTGCTAATTCGCGCAAACCAACCTCACTATGTGACTGACCAGAGATTTTACCGCTTTGAATCAAGCGCCTAGTCCTTGGAGTTTTGGCAACACCGAATAATTCCGTACTCCAAGACCCGTTTGAGTCCAGCGTCTCTGAAACATCTAATATTTCCGCACTGTCGGGTTGATGCCCTTGAAAATTTTTAGCAAGTCCGACCATTATCTCGGGGATTGATTCTGGATAGATTCCAAAGACTTCACTGCGCATTTTTACGCCAGATGGAATCCCCAGTATGAGGGAGGAATCACCAATTACGCAGAAAATATCACGGGCAGTGCCATCACCTCCAGAAAAGAGAATGAGATCTATGCCCGCTTCAATCATGGCTGATACAGTAATTTGTGTATCGTATCCCGATGTAATTTCGTGTACGGTATCAGTAGTTAAGTATTGGTAGGTGATTCCCAATGCTTCCAAATAATCTCCACCCAATACACCTTTGACCGCATAGAAATCAAAAAGTTCTAAATCTCTAACTAGACCGCGGAGCGCACGTATTGTTCGTTCACCAGAAGTCGGGCGAGCTCCTAAGCCAATCGCAGTTCTAAATGACTCGCGATCCGTTCCGTGTAAACCTACTTTCCCACCCATGCCTGAGATTGGGTTAACTATCAAACCCACCTTAAGTTTGGTGCTCACTTGAACTAACGCCCAATTTCTTTCATGACATCATCGACGGCTCTGTGTACCGTTTTAACTATTGTGTCAATCTCTTCTTCTGTGATAATAAATGGTGGACTAAAAGATATAGAATCACCTGCCGGAAGTGCGCGAGTAATAACACCAAGGTCCATCGATCGTCGCGCAATTCGAGATGCTATTTTTTCACTTGGTGCAAAGGCGGTCATTGGCGCTTTCGAAGCCACAAATTCGATTGCAGCAACTAATCCCTGCCCGCGTACTTCGCCAACCATTGGGTGATCTCCAAATTCCTCGCGCAGAGATTTTTGCAAATATGCTCCACTAATTGCAGCTTGCCCAACAAGATTATTTTTCTCTAAGAAGTCAAGATTGGTCAACGCCGCTCGCGCTGCCAATGGGTGCGCAGAGTATGTGTAGCCGTGTCCAAAAGCACCATATTTTTCACTACCATCAGCCAGAACACGCCAGACTTTTTCTGAAATCATGGAAGCTGACAGTGGAATGTAAGCAGAGGTAATCCCTTTTGCCACCGTGATGATGTCAGGCTCCATGCCATAGGCTGTTGTACCAAACATTTGACCAAGGCGGCCAAAGGCTGAGACCACTTCATCTGCAATTAGAATTACGTCATACTTCTTCAAAACTTTTTGAATCGCAGGGAAGTACTCTGCAGGAGGAATTATCACACCTCCTGCAGCCTGAAATGGCTCGGCAATAAAGGCAGCAACTGTATCTGGGCCCTCTTTCAATATGAGAGTTTCTAACTCATCGGCCAAAATCTGTGAAAATTCGGCATCAGTAACTCCCGGTTCTTTTTCCCACAAGCGATGTGGGGGACGTACGTGACGAATCATAGGAAGGGGTAAATCAAATCCATCGTGAAGATTGTCCAGTCCAGTTAGTCCGGAGGACAGCACTGTCACTCCATGGTAACCGCGTCGTCGGGCAATAATTTTTTTCTTTTCTTTGCGACCAAGGGCGTTGTTGTAAAACCAAACTATTTTGGCATTTGTATCATTTGCATCGGAGCCACTATTTCCGAAGAAAACCTTCGACATTGGGACCGGAGCCATTTTAATAAGACGGGCGGAGAGCTCAACGGCTAAATCCGTGCTAAAAGAAGAAAATGCGTGATAGTAAGAAAGTTTTAGAACCTGATCGTGGATCGATTCTGCCATTTCCTTATTTCCGTACCCGATGTTGACACACCACAGTCCTGCCATCGAGTCAATAAATTTATTTCCATCAGAGTCTTCAATAGTTGAATCTTTTCCCTTGACGATAATTTTTCCACCTAATTGTTCATGCGCCTTCAGCGCAGTGAAAGGATGAAAGAAATATTCTTTATCTTTTTCAGAAAGAGACTTCGTGTTCATCTTTTTCTCTACTCCACTCATAAATGTTCGTCATGCGAATTCAACCTTTGTGAACAACCTACCGATTTATCGCGATACTGTCTACAATAGGGTTGCAGGTGTTTCAATAGAGAAATGAGTGGGCTCAATGGCAATCGAAGAAAGTATCAAGCTGGCTGATTCCGATTTATTGCAGCAAAATCTCTTCATTGGCGGTGAGTGGGTTGAATCCTCTGACCGAAAGCGTACGGCTGTAGTAAATCCTGCCACTGGGAAAGTTATCGCCGAAGTTGCCATGGCCACAAAGCTTGACGTCGAGCGGGCAATTTCTTTAGCTGATACAGCATTTAAGTTGTGGTCCAAAAAGACTGCGCTAGATCGGGCCAAGATTCTGCGTACATGGTTCAACCTGATTCTTGAAAACGTGGATGACCTTGCACAAATTCTGACTTGCGAGCAAGGTAAGCCCCTTGACGAAGCTCGTGGCGAAATAATTTATGGTGCTGGCTTTATCGAATGGTATGCCGAAGAAGGAAAGCGACTGTATGGCGAAACTATTCCGACAAATGTTTCTAGCCGCAGGCTCTTAACTATTCGTCAAGCAATTGGAGTTACTGCTGCGATTACCCCTTGGAACTTTCCTATGGCCATGATCGCTCGAAAGGCAGGGCCAGCACTTGCCGCTGGATGCTCCATGGTAATCAAACCTGCAACAGATACTCCTTTATCTGCAAATGCAATGGCTGAATTGGCACGCCGTGCTGGAATTCCTGCAGGGGTTTTAAGTGTTCTTGTTGGGCCATCACAAATGATTGGTGAAGTAATTACTTCTAGTCCAATAGTCAAGGCGCTTAGCTTTACGGGATCTACCGAAGTTGGAAAATTTCTTATGGCAGCATCGGCTTCCACTGTGAAGAAGGTTGCTATGGAGCTTGGCGGCAATGCCCCGTTTATTGTCTTTGATGATGCCAGTCTCGATGCGGCCGTTGCCGGCGCAATCGCTTCAAAATTTCGTAATGCCGGCCAAACCTGCGTTTGTGCCAATCGAATCTTGGTGCAAGATAACATTCATGATGAGTTTGTGGCAGCCCTTCAAATTGCCGTTGCCAAACTTAAGGTTGGAAATGGTCTAAATGCTGATACTAAACAGGGACCTCTAATTAATGAGGATGCTATTTCTAAGGTGATATCCCACATTGATGATGCCGTTGCTCTTGGAGGAAAGATCATCTCTGGTGGAAAACGTATTGGGTCCGAAGGAACCTTTTTTGAGCCCACAATCATCACTGGCGTCACTGAAAATATGCTCTTAATGCGTGAGGAAACTTTTGGTCCACTCGCCGGAATTATTAAGTTTTCTACTGAGGAAGACGCTCTTCGAATTGCCAATGACACGCCATTCGGATTGGCCGCGTACTTCTTCACTCAAGACAATGGCCGTACGTGGCGAATTGCCGAAGGCCTGGAGGCTGGAGTCGTTGGGATTAATACGGGGTTAATTTCTTATGAAGGTGCACCCTTTGGCGGGGTAAAAGAATCTGGAGTCGGTCGTGAGGGATCCAAACATGGAATTGAAGAATTCCTAGAAATCAAATACCTCTGTATCGATGGGGTTTAAACCCTAAGGCTGATGCGAGAGATCTTTTTCAATTTCGGCAACAGCCGCTTGGAGTTTTGGTAGGAATTTTGTTTCTAAATCTTCGATCGAAACTCGGGTCGCATGGGCACTGATATTAGCGGCAGAGACTATCTTTCCAGACTTATCGCGGATAGCCACTGCAATCGATTGAACTCCCTCTTCTAGTTCTTGGTTATTTATTGCCCACCCTCTTTTACGGACGTCTTTTAGAATCTGCTTTAGTTCGGCGGCATCAATCACCGTTTTAGATGTCAATTTCTTTCGAATGTACTTTGCAAGGTACTCGTCGATCTCTTTCTCTGAAAGGGCAGCCAGAAGAATTCGCCCCATAGAAGTGGCATAGGCTGGCAAGGAATGTCCCACTGACAGATTCACAGTCATGATGCGGTTGGTTGATGCACGGCATATGTAGATGACACTTTCACCTTCAAGTACCGATGCAGAACATGACTCACGTAAATCTTCTGCCAAAATCTCTAAATGATTTTGGGCAATTGACACTAAACTATAAGCAGTAAGGTAGGCGTACCCAAGTTCTAAAACTTTTGGACGCAAGAAGAAAAACCGACCAGTGCTTCCAATGTAATTGAGCTCTTCAAGAGTTAATAGGAAGCGACGTGCTGTAGCTCGTGTGTATCCAGTTAGTTCGGCGACCTCAGTAAGCGTAAGTTTGTGGTTTTCTGCAGAAAACACTTTCATTACTGAAAGTCCTCGCTCCATTGATTGAACGAAATCTTTGGATTTCTCAAGTGCATTAGCGGGCATGTCTACCTCCTAGGGGCTGATTCTAGTTCCGAGACTGACTTCAGCAATAGAGCAATTCCTTGACCCGCGCCGATGCAAGCAGCTGCTATTGCATAGCGCCCACCTGTACGGGCTAGTTGGCGGCCACAGTCGATAACGGCAAGGGAGGCCGAGGCACCAATTGGGTGGCCGATGGCGATAGCCCCTCCATTCATATTCACTTTCTCCACATCAATCGAAAGATAGAGATTTTCGATTCGCGTAATTTGCGTGCTACGACATCAGCCAAGTTAGTTAATCAAATATGGGTTTGACATGCCTTGTGCGTTTAATCTCATAAAATCCTGGATAGCTTGCGACTGCAATTACACCATCAAATAGTTTTCCAGCCTCTTCACCTTTTGGTGCCGGAGAGATTACTGGGCCAAAGAATGCAACATCTCCAATACTAATAATTGGCGTTCCAACATCTTCACCAACTTTACCGAGACCCAAATTATGGCTCTCCAGAATTGAATCATCAAGTGAGTCATCATTTGAGTAGTGTGATAAATCTTGCGAGAAAGAAAACCTACTTAAAACAGTAGAAATAAGGTCATCGGAAAATTCAGCTTTCTTTAAGTGAATCTCTTCACCAAAAGCTGTGTATAAATCACCCTTTATAGCTGGACCATAGATTTTTTCTGCGGCGGTAATGACACGGAGCGGTCCAAGGGCCTTCAAAGCATTTTCCAGGTACTCATCACTTATGTGAGATCTTGATTTATTGAGGAAATATAAGCTCATGACATTCCAATGTAGTGAAACATCCCTCACTTTTTCGACTTCAAGAAGCCAGCGCGAAGTCATCCAAGCCCAAGGGCAGAGAGTGTCAAACCACATATCTACTTTCACACTTGTCATGAGTTTCTACAATCTATTTTCTATTAGATGTCCATTTTGCATTACTAAATCTAATTCACTCAAATTGTGTGGGTCCTCGAGTGGATTACCCCGCATTGCAATAAAATCACCATAAAATCCAGACTTTATTTGGCCTAATGAATCACTTTGATTAATTAAATCCGATGCAACCGATGTAATCGATTGAAGGCTCTTAATGGTGCTCAAGCCAGCCTCATGCATTAAAAATAATTCATGCAGAGCCGCGGGTACACCATCTACACGATCTCCGGGTGGATAATCTGTTCCATTGGTCATTTTAATCCCAGCTTTTATTGCCAATTTTGCACTCGCTAAATGTCGATCACTCACTGCCAGACAATTTTGAATCGAAGCTTCTTCAAAACCCTTAGCGCGCATCCAACTTTCAGATCGCGTCACACACAGAGTTGGTGAGTAGAACACATTTTTGGCAGCCATCGCATCAACAGTATCTTGATCCATAATATAGCCATGCTCAAAAGAGCGAACACCTAAGCGCAGCGCTTGCTGGATTGCTACTGACTCACCAGCATGGGCAACAACATATGTATTGCGTTCCTCTGCAGCTTTTACTACGCCTCTGATCTCATCATCAGTCATTTCGGGGTCCTCTGGACGTTCGCCAGCTCGTGCCAATCCTCCAGTTATAAATATCTTCAAATGATCTGCGCCGGCATCTAGTTCACCAATTGCAGCTTTATAAAAACCATCGAAATCCTTTGCATAACTGCAGGCAGCGCCCTGTCCATGACCCTCTGGGGTAGAAAGCGCCCTGCCTGCACCAAAAATTCTGGGGCCTTGAAACCAACCAGCCTTTGCTGCATTGCGCAGCGCCAAATCAACTTGATTCTGCTCATGAACCGAACGAAGTGTTGTTATCCCTGAATGAAGTGCCTCGTGAGCTCTTGCTGCTGCCCGAAAGGCCGTAACAGCTGGATCCTCGTTTGGATCAGTCAAGGAAAAAGGAAAGACAACTGAGAGGTGGGTGTGGCAAGAGATTAACCCCGGAAATAGATATCTTCCATCTAAATCGATTACAGTCTCATCAGAGCGACGAATCAGTGTTGTCGATTTTCCTAACTCCGAAATTTTACCGTCATCTGCAATTCTCACGGCATCGTGGGTGTTAATTTCACCAGATAATACATCAACAATCCTTGCATTAACTATGAGCATTATTCGCCTTTCGGATTTGATTGATAAGCAATTTGGTCACCAAACCGCTAATTAATTGAGATTGGTACTGGATTACTTCCATTTGTCTGCAGGAAACAAGCAACTTTGCGTCCATCACTTAATGTGCGCAGTTCAGGCTCGACATTTTTGCATTCATCCATAGCAAGTGGACAGCGTGGATTAAATCGACAGCCACTTGGAGGACTTAGTGGGTTTGGTACATCTCCTGGTAAATCTGCAGGCATAAAGCCAGTGCCATCGGCGTGCGGTATTGCCGAGATAAGTGCCCTCGTATAGGGATGCGAAGGATTCTTCCAAATCTGATCTACTGTTCCGGTCTCTACAATTTTGCCCAGATACATCACAGCTACACGATCTGAAATCCTTTGCACAATAGATAAATCATGAGAGATAAAAACCATACCCATCTGATATTCCTCAACTAGGTTTACCAGTAAATTTGCAACTTGTGCCTGCGAAGAAGTATCGAGGGCCGATATTGGCTCATCAGCAATAATCGCAGTCGGTGAAGCAGCAAGTGCCCGTGCTATTGAAATCCGCTGGCGCTGTCCCCCAGAAAACTGGTGGGGGAATCTGTCGATTGCATTTGCGGGCAATCCTACCTTTTCAAGTAAAGCTGCAGCCATTTCTAATGCGACTTTCTTTGAGGAACCGGCAACTACTAAGCCATCAGCAATCTGCACGCCAATTTTTCGTCGTGGATTTAATGACCCATAGGGATCCTGAAAAACCATTTGCAAATTTCTAAAATGCTTCGGTCTCTGGCCGCGAGTCAATTTCGTGACTTTTTCGCCATCGAAGACAATTTCGCCAGTTGCGGTTCCAAGGATTCCAACAATTGCTTTTCCTAACGTAGATTTACCACAACCAGATTCTCCGACTAATCCTAGAATTTCACCATAATTTAAGGTCAGATCAACGCCAGCTACTGCTCTTACTTTTTCACCATGACGTTCATATTCAACAATAACGTTTGAAACATTCAACATTTCTTTCACTTCCGAGCTCCCTGTTCTGCTTGATCTGCGAAGGGATTAACAGGGCAAAAAATATGATGTGACTCCGAAATATCAATTTTTTTAGGTATCACAGTTTTACAGGCTGCTTCAGCAAAGGTGCAGCGAGTATGAAATGCACATCCTGTTGGAAAATTCCCGAGCTCCGGGGGCATTCCCTCAATTGATAATAAGCGTTTGGCATTAGCTGGTGCGTCTAAGTTCTTATGTCCTGGCAAAGCTAATATAAGCCCCTTTGTATAAGGGTGTCTCGGCCTCTGAAGTAAATCGCTAGTCTTTCCAGATTCAACTTCTGATCCGGCGTACATAATCATTATCCGATCTGTTAGGGATGAAAGAACTCCAAGATCGTGAGTAATCACCAATATAGATAATTTTCTCTCCATGCGTAGCTGGTGCAAGAGCTTTAAAATACCTGCTTGAACTGTCACATCTAGGGCAGTGGTTGGTTCGTCGGCAATGAGTAATTTAGGTTCGCACGCAAGCGCCATTGCGATTGCGATTCGTTGGCGCATACCACCAGAAAATTGGCTTGGATGAGCGCGAAGAGCCGCACTTGGGTCAGGGATTTTAACGGTGCCTAGAAGTTGCAGAGCAGTATTGTGCGCAGACTCTTTGCTAACTTTTCTATGATGCCGCAAGTGTTCTGTTAGTTGAACCTCTACTGTTAACATTGGATGCAAAGAAGTCATAGGATCCTGAAAAATCATTGCGATTTCTTTTCCGCGCAAATCACGTTGTTCGCGTTTGCTGCTTGCAAGTATGTCGCGGCCGTCGAAATTTATAGATCCAGTAGCTCTTCCTTTATGTGGTAAAAGACCTATTAGACTTAATGCAGTCATGGTTTTCCCACTTCCGCTTTCGCCGGCAATTCCTAAAATCTCTCCTTGCCCAATTTTAAAGGATAAATTACGAACAGCATCGGCCTCCCCGCTACTTGTAGCAAGGGTGACGCTGAGATTTTTTACAGTTAATAATTCCATTAGTCGCGAAGTGCTTTCGCGGTCCTTGGATCCATAGCATCACGAAGTGAGTCACCTATAAAATTGAAAGCCAATACGGCCGTGAGAATTGCTAAGCCAGGAAAAAGACCTACCCACCAGCGGTCAAAATTTGCCGCTCCCATAGAGACCATTGACCCCCACTCGGCCGAAGGTGGCTGTGCTCCAAGGCCCAGAAATGAAAGTCCCGAAAGCAATAGCAAAGCATTACCGACTTCTAGCGAAGCTAAAACGAAAACTGGGCCTGAGAGATTGGGACGCAAATCAACATAGAGTGTTCTAAACGAAGAAGAACCTAGGAGCGATGAGGCCGTCACATAGTCATTTTGCTTGGCGTTTAATATAAGGCCCCTGACCAGGCGTGCGTATACAGGCCAGGCTACTATCGTGATAGCAATGACGGCATTTCGAATTTGGGGGCCAAGGGCTGCAGCGACAGCCATCGCAAGTACTATGCCTGGAAATGCAAAGAAAATATCTGTAACTCTCATCAGGAAAGAATCAACTTTTCCACCAGCATATCCAGAGATCCCACCAATTATTGAGCCAAGCGTGGCCGAAAGAACTACCAAAAGCAGCGAATATGGGAGTGAGATTCGAGCTCCATAGATTATGCGACTCCATACATCGCGATTAAGTTCGTCAGTACCCATCCAATGCGCTGCTGATGGAGTTAAAAATTTATCAGCGTCCTGCGAATTAGGAAGATATGGTGCAATTAATGGTGCAAACAGAGCTAACAATGTCCACATAATAATGATGGCAATTCCGACAACCGCTAATGGCTGGCGCCAAATCGCATTGCTGTTTTTAAACTTCTTTATTTTAATAATGCTTTGCGTCACTATTTTAATTCCCGCATTTGAGGATCAATAACTCTGTAGAGAATATCGACAATTAAATTCATAGTTATATATACCGTAGCAACGACCATGCTCACACCCATAATTCCTGGTAGATCTAGACCCACAGCGGCACGATATGCATATTGCCCCAAACCTGGCCAAGAGAAAACATTTTCTACCAAAACTGATCCCGCCAACAAGCTAGCGAATGCTACACCAGCTACTGTAATAATAGAGAGCAGCGCTGGGCGTAATACATGTCGCCGAATGACGGTAAATTCTGGCAACCCTTTGGCTCGTGCGGCTCGAACATAGTCATTACCCAAAATTTCTAACATAGATGCCCTCGTAAATCGCGTTAAGACTCCAACTGCATAAATTGCAAGCACTATGGCTGGAAGCAGCAAGTATGAAACCGCCTGTCTGAATGTTGCAAAATCACCAGCTATCAACGCGTCAAGTGTGAAGAGACCAGTAACCGTTGGTGGGGCATCTGCGCCAGGATCGAGTCTGCCAGTACCTGGCGCCCACCCTAAGACAAAAAAGAAAAGATAAAAAGCAGTTAGTGCGGTCCAAAATGCTGGCATGGATACGCCAGTCAAACTAAAGACTCTTATAATCTGATCGGGCAGTCGATCTCTAGTAACAGCTGAAATTATTCCAAGAAGTAGGCCCATTACCAGGGCAAGAAATACAGCAACAAGTGCGATTTCTAATGTAGCTGGGAAATATTCCTTCAAATCCTGGACTACTGGACGTTTGCTAGAAAGAGAGACTCCAAGATTGCCATGGAAAAGCTTTTCGACGTATCTGGCATATTGGACTGGAACGGGCTGATCTAAACCAAATTCTTTTTTGAATGTAGCAACAATTATTGGGTCGCTATAGGCGCTCTGCCCAAGATTAGCCGCGACAGGATCCCCCGGCACTAGCTGCGTTATTGTAAATGAGATAAAAGTGACACCAAAGACCAATAGAACACTTATAAGCAACCTCCTGATAATAAATGGAATGAAGCCAGTCCCAGAGAGAAAACGCTTACGCGCACTCTTCTCGCCTGAAACTGGCTTCATTGTCATCTATGTCCCTATATCCAAGTAAGTTACGAAATTACTTGAGCTCGGTGAGGTTCACCTTCCAGATTGGATGATCGTGTAAGCCCTTAACTGACTTATTAGCAACCAAGATGGCAGCTGGCTGAACTAGAGGAATGAGCGGGCTGCGCTTATTCATCTCTTGTTGCCATAGAGTAAATAGAGCTGCACGCTTTTTAGCGTCAGACTCAGTGGCTGCCTTTGTTTGTAGACCAGTAATAACTGAATCAGCACCGGCAATCCAACCCATGCGAAGGCCTACCTTTGTTCCTGGGCTGAAGCTTTCAGTGTAGTTAGTTGAGTCTGGCCAATCTGGACCCCAGAGCCATAGCCCCATCTCCTCTTTGTTGTCGCGATATAGAGGAAGTGAAACAGCAATTGGAGCACCAACTAGCTTCGTCTTGAATCCGATGGCACGTAAATCTTCGTCTACAAGTGCTGCCAGTGAACCGAAGTTGAGACCATTAACTGCGCCGCCATCTCCCCAGAATCCAATTGAGACTGGAGTGTCTTTCATTCCGCAAGCATCGAATGCAGTTTTTGCACGTGCTGTATCTTGCTTGATGGCATCTTTCTGAGTAAGTGCACCAGAGAAGAAGCTAGGAATAATTCCAGCAGCCTGGATTGCTCCGAGACCTGCATAGCGGACAATCTTCTTATAATTGATGCCGTAACGAGCAGCTTCAACGCACTTTGCATTAGAAGTAAATGCCGTTGCTCCTGAGAATGTTGCATTCTGGCTCAAGTAAAAGAAGAAAACATTTGATGCCTGTCCGGTAACTACATTTACTTTGCTGCCAACATCAGATGCTTGATCTGGTGATAGGTCAACTGCGATAGATGAAGTACCTTTGATTACGTTTAGGCGCTGTACATTTACTGGAACATTTCTAACAATGATCTTGTCATATCCAGCTTTTTCAGTACCCCAGAACTTAGCATTCTTCTCGATAACAACTTCGGTTGTGAGATTAAAGGACTTAAGTACATATGGTCCACTACCAACAGATGTTCCCTTAAGGAATTCAAGAGCTGTATCTGAAGTGCTTGCATTCTCAGCGTCTGAGCCACCATTTGCTTTAAGAACTTTACTATTCATGATTCCTAATGCAGGAGATGTCACGATTGCTAAAAGCTGTGGAGTTGCCTTCAGAGTCGTGAGTACGGCTGTTGATGCATTTGGTGCAGAGACTGTAATGCCAGCCATCAAAGACGATGGGTTTCCCTTAATATTCTTCAAACGATTAAGTGAGAATACTACGTCGGCTGAAGTTACTTTCGTTCCATCAGAGAACTTAGCTTTTGGATCTATAGTGAAAGTAAATTCTGTTGCTGCAGCATTCACTGTCCACTTTGAGGCGATGCTTGGTACTGGTGTTGCTGCATCCCCACCTTTATATGTGATGAGTGTCTGATAGAGAGCATGATTTATCATGTTTCCAGTTTGTTCAAAGGAACGGGCTGGATCTGTCGAAGTTAACTGAAATACATTTTCCACAATAAGATTTTTCGGTGCCGCAGTTGCTGGTGTCGCTATTAATCCAGCTGTAACTAATGCTGCTGAGATCGCGATGCTTGCAATGCGTTTAGAGTAGAGCGTCATAGACTTTAACCTTTCACACTGAAGTAGGGATCGCACTCAACCTCGTCAAAGACTAAGAATCTGAGTTCGATTTCTTGACTGAATTGTTGCTAATACAGGCGTAGAAGTCAAAGAATTTATTTTATGATTGCATTGAATTTGCACTAATTTTATGTGCGGGTAGTGAACAAATATTATTACTTTTTGTTATTTTTGTAAACTAGTTAGCGACTAAATCAGTGGGGTGTTTATTAATTTTACGGCCCCCTGATTCCTCGACAACAATTACATCTTCAACTCTAACCCCCACCTTCCCTGGCCAAAATACCGAAGGTTCAATGGTAAACGTCATACCTATTTCAAGTGGCGTGTGATCTTCCTCTGAAATGTAGGGAAATTCATGTACATCAAGTCCAATACAATGTCCCGTGCGGTGTCTAAACCAATCTCCATATCCACCTTCGACAATTACATCACGAGTTGCTTTATGCACATCGGAGGCAAGTACGCCAGGCTTAACAGCGGCAATTCCTGCAGCCTGCGCAGCCATAACTAGTTCATAAACCTTCTGATACTCCCCTGATGGATCTCCTACGAAAACTGTTCTTCCGAAATCGGCGCAGTAACCGTTAATTACAGATCCAAAATCAAAGGAGACACCCATTCCGCCAACTATTGGATTACTACTCCTGCGGTCGGATGCATCACGATTGTTTTTTGGACCCATCGACCAGACCGCAGTATCAAATGATTCGGTCTTTGATCCACGCTCGTTCATTTGAAAGTTAACTTCCGTTTTCAAATCTAACTCTGAAACTCCAATATTTACCCGACCTTGTACTTGAGCTAGGACACCATCGACTAGATGGCAGGCTTGAGTCATCTGTTCTAATTCTTCTGTCGATTTGATTCGGCGTAACTTATTGACTATCTCTTCAGCGTTAACTACCGTGGCCTCGGGGAATATTTGCATTAGGTATAAAACTGTTTCACTCCATGTGCGCGCACTTACCGCAATTTTCCTAACATTTCCAAAACTCTGAGCCACTTTCTTAAACTTGGCATATGCATCATCTAATTCGCTGACTGTAGTGGTGTTCGGATCCACCCCATTTGGGGAATCAAATTCAACAATCATCCGTGGTAAAACGAATTTTGGATCATGTTTTGGATGCAGAAAGGCACCCGCTACCCAGTGGTGTGTGTAAGCAACGTTGCCAAATGTTACGACACGGCGTTCGGTGCCAGTTAAATAGTCAAGATCGGCTGAATGCTTCGGAAGAAAAACCAAATCAACCCCTTCTTTCTCCATTAGGGCATAGAGGCTCTGTCTTCGGGCTTTGTAGTCAAACATCTGGTCAACGTCCTTTCTTTGGGTTTACAGTGGTAACTCGTCCTCATGGTTATGGATAATTTGCCAGCCCTGCGGGAATTTACGCCAAATTCCGGTATTGCGAATTTCGCGAGTCGGCGAGGCATTGTCGATATAAACAACTTTTAGGTAGTGCCGGGCTACCGCAAAATCGCCATAAATGTCGATTACCGGATCTGCCGCATCGATGCGGGCAACTTGAGGTGCTGTTGGATCATTTGGCCGGCGGCCGCGCACTTCATTGAGACCCTTTAGACCAAAAGCCATGTCTCGTTCAGATGAGTCCCACACAGTGCAATCTTCATGAATAAACTTATCAATTTTCGGCCGGTTCTTTTCAGTAAAGCCTTCGTACATAGTGAGAACACCATTCCAGATGTAATCCTTATCTGCGTCCATTTTCTCCTCTTTCCTTATGTGTATCTTTTGATTGTTGGATTTGCATTATTTCCGAAGCGTCATCTAAATACTCATAGCGCAATAGAGATAGTGGGACATTCCCATTTAGCCAAAGATAGTCATGAAATTCGCGCATGCTAAAACCTGATGAATTGCTACGTTTAGCCTCAATTGCATCAGAGAAAAGTTTAATTATCTGAGTTTTCCCAATTTGATACGTCAACGCCTGACCGGGATTAGAAGAGAAAGAAACTGCCTCCTCGTAAGCTGTCCCATGATCCATTGGGACCTTGCGCTCTAAATAAAGGGTTGCAGTAGGTATATCTATTTCGCCGGTAGCCAAACTAACGTCGACAATTACGCGCATGGCCCGTAGTTTCATGAAGTTATACATCACGCTCTGCGAGTGAACTGCATCGTCAAATAATCCAGCTGCAAGTAACATTTCTTCGTTGTAGAAGGCAATGCCTTCATTGACTCCAGAATCGTAGTAACTCCGTCGAAGAGTTCGCTTGTGGCGCCAAGAGATTGCCAACTGTTGGTAGTGCGCGCCCTCATGAACTATTCCAGCTCTTGTATCGCGAGCATTGGCTGCATAAAAATAGGGCAACTGTTCGTGAGGCTTTGGTACATATGAATAGCCATCTTCATCCACTCTAGATGGCCCTGTTAAATCATCAGTGACTCCTAACCACTTAATTGGTGCCAAGTAATTAGGAAGTGGCGCATTTAAGTAGTGCTTCAGACTCTTTGGCTGAGAAAGGATATTTTCACGCTCATAAAATTCTCTAACCTGAACTTCACTTTTTTCCTCGTTATCTACTTGCTCAGTATCAGTTTTAGGGATTGGCGGAACTGGTATATTTCTATGCTTATTTAAGCTTAAATATTCCAACGTCACGGCTCTATCCCATTCAATTTGACCGATAAGGCGCAGTTCGTCGTTTGCGAATGGAACTAATGCGACATTTTCAAAAAACCACTGATACTTTTCCGGACCAATTGCAACGATGGGCTTCATGCTGCTGAGATTGGCTTTAAGCCAATTGCGATATTTCACGAAAGCCTCACTCGCTTTTATGCCTGAATTTTTCAAAATAGCGGCTCTTTGTGGATCAGTAAAACTTCCAAGCACAGAAACTAACTGAGATATTTGATTCTCGATATCTGCTAATAAATCGATGGCTACGGTGGCGTAGGGACCAACCGCGTGGCCCTTAAGATTAATAATTCCATCCTCTAAAATCTGTTGCGTTCCATCTAGTACAAATATTGTCTGCTCCACATGGTCAGCGGTTATTTTTAGAGGCAGTAATAAGTCAAAAACAACTCCGATAGTTTGGTCTATGTAAAATCGCGGCTGCTCCTGCCAGATCTTAAGAAAGTCAAGCTCCCATGTAACCCTTGAAATTGCACTTCCTATAAGTTGATAGTCAACCCAATCTTCTTTACTCACACGAGGGGCAACCGCACTGCCTACATTAATCCCCTGCCAGCGATTATTGAAGGTTGAAATTGCTTCCTGATAGCTTAAAACATCGGCCTGCGACCAAGCTGGTCGCCAATTTCTGGGTCTTTCTAATCGAGGAATATCATCGTGCGATCTGGGTTGTTGCACGCTGCGCCATTGCCAATAGTCGCGGCCGAGGTCTTCGATCTCTTTTTCTAAACTCATGAATTCCCCGCAATCTATTCTCAACCAATAATCGACACTGCCTAATTTAGGAATAGTAGTTTAAAAACAACAGTAAAAGAAGAGTTCGAATGAATAATCCACCAAATGCGCATCGCGAACAATTTGGCATAGCAGTATTTGCCCTAGGTTCTATTTTTCACACGATTTGTCCTGCTAGCCCTGCTTCATCAAAGCAGTTCCTAACCTAACTCTGTTACAGAATGCATAACCCAATTTCATGTCGAAGAATTCAATGCCCACCATAAAGCATTGTAAGGATAGAATCCATGTATGGATCAATTAGTTAGCGCAGGGAATTGGGTAGTAAAAGTTGCAGAAGAGTTAGTAGAAACACTGACCCCTACAGTTGAATTAGATTGGGAATCCAAAACTCCCGATTTAGATTGGACACAAACACAAACAGCAATTCACACAATGCGTGCTGCGCTGGAGTACTCCTACCAAGTTGTTGGAAAACGAATGGATAGTTACCAGCCAATTTTATTTGAAAAAAAGGAAAAGGCCTCTCCGGCCGATTACTTACCAATGATCTTAACGGCGGCCAAAGTCTTGCAAAAAGTTGTTAAGAATTCTGACGTAAAAGACAGAGCTTGGCATGCTTATGGAATCTCTGATCCAATTGGATTCGCCGCTATGGGTGTTATTGAAATAAGTGTTCATACCTACGACTTGGCCAAGGGTTTTGGTATTGAATTTCTACCCAATAATATGGCTGCAAAGTTTGCGATAGATCGACTCTTCTCTGGGACAACAGAATATCCCCTACATGCCAGTCATGGCGAGCTACTACTCTGGTTGGCAGGTCGAATTGAACTCTCTGGCCATTCAAGACGCCAAAATTGGAAATGGAGTGGTATTCCGCGTTAAATCTGGCTAGCTATGCACGCCATTTTATATAACTATAAGAAAATGTTGATGTCGATAGAACTAGAAGTACAGCCAGGGAGTAGAGATAGCCCGTGGTGCCATTAGATTCTAAAATAAAACCTAAAATGGGTGGGAAAATAAACCCTCCTAACATTATTGAAAGCATCAATACCGTGGTTGCTAAGGGAAAACCTGGGGTTTTTCGTGCTATCCAGCTTGATGAATTAGGAAAAATTGGGCCCAGAAAAAACCCACATATAGCAAGACCCAAACTTGTGTGATTTTGACTCAAAATTGCAAACGAAAAAGGCGCTAATGTAGCAAGTATGCACATAGCAATTATTGAGTGTGGCTCTGCGTACCGCGATAAGAAAACACCGAAAAATCGGCCAAGCGAAAAGAACAGATAAAAGAAAGCACTGGTTAATGCCCCAGCCTCTAAGGTTCCATTAGATGTCCGGATGATTGTCGGGAGCCATGCTCCAATTGAGTTTTCGAGTCCAGAATAGAAAATTACAGCCAATAAAATTATGGCAAGCCTGATGCGGTTTTCAGGAGTTTGAGAAGAGTGGTTGAATTTCTCTACTCGCCACTTCGCTCCAGTAAGAAATCTAGTCGCGATAAATGAAGTACTAATTGCAGAAATAACAATCAGGGGAATCTTAGAAGCTCCAGCCGTACCAATTGAGAAGGGACCAATAAGTGCTCCAAAACCTGTAGCAGCACTAGCTAAATTCATCCGTACGTGGCTAGCGTTACTACTGCGAGTGAAAAGCTGTAAAAGTGATATACCAGTGGCGCCATAACCTAAACCAGCAAAACAGCCAGAAAGAGTAAGCAAGAGAGGATCTCGTAAAGTCACAACCCCTATAAAGCCAATAAGGGCAATAATAATTCCGTGCTGAATAAACCAGATTAAATCTCTGCGGGGCCCGAAAATTTGAACTATTAATGTTCCTCCTAGAGTGTGGAGTGTAAATCCAGCTAATACTAAGCCGGATCTGGAAATGGAAAGCTCTGACCGGTCTGCAATCCATGGGAGCATGGGCCCCCAGCATGTTGAAGTAAATCCCATCATCGCAAATGCAATTGCTGCGCATATAAATCCCCGCTGGGTTAACTCACGGGAGTCAGGGATATGATTCTTACGCTCTCTTCCCGGCATTCCTGCAGCCTAGACCCTCTTGATTGGATTAACGTTTATCCTTACAGCTCAGCTCGAGCCTCACAGATTCTTAATTAAAGCGAAGTTGAAAGTTCTGTACGAGTTAAAGGTAGGTAAATTTGACTTGGCAGAAAGTACTTCTGGTGGCGGGTGAAGGATTTGAACCTTCGAAGGCAGAGCCGGGGGATTTACAGTCCCCTCCCATTGGCCGCTCGGGCAACCCGCCAAGGTCGAACAAGTACTGCGGCAATTATGGATAGTGCGAAGGGAAAGGATACCTTAGGTGCGTGCGCGTACAAACCGCGCTTTTTAAGTGAATGGAGCCCACGATGGCAGCAGATGCAAGTTTTGACGTAACCTCCAAGATTGATCGTATGGAGCTGGATAACGCTATAAATCAAGCGATCCGCGAGATTGATACCCGTTTTGATTTCAAAAATACTGGCTCAAAAATTGAATTAGAGGGTGAAAAGATTTTGATTGAGGCCGATACTGAAGAGCGCGCTAAGGCAGCCCTGGATGTTGTTAAAGACAAGATGATTAAGCGTGGGGTTTCACTCAAACATCTGGATGCAGGTGCGCCATTTTTATCTGGAAAGATCTACAAGATTGCTGCCCCGCTAAAAGAGGGTATTTCAACGGAAAACGCTAAGAAGATTGCAAAGAAGATTCGCGATGAGGGACCAAAATCTGTAAAAACTCAGATTCAAGGCGATGAGCTTCGTGTGACTTCAAAGAGTCGAGATGATCTGCAAGAGGTTATGGCAATGGTTAAAGATGGTGGCTGGGATTTCGCAGTTCAATTTACGAATTTTAGATAATTGAATAAAAACAAAATTGGCTTACTCTTCGCAGTAAGTGCTTATGTTCTTTGGGGTACGTTTCCTTTATATTGGCCCTTACTAAAACCTGCATCAGCTCTTGAAATTGTCTCCCACCGTGCAGTATGGACTTTAGTTTTCTGCATAATTATCTTGGCTATTACCAAGGCGTTAAAAAATACTTTAGCCACAATGAAACGCCCAAAAATTGCAGCTAAATTACTCCTCACATCGATTCTGATTTCGATTAACTGGCTAGTTTTTATCTGGGCTACAAATAATGGCCACGTAGTAGAGACATCACTGGGTTATTACATCAATCCTCTTGCAATGATCGCATTTGGTGTAATCGCTTTAAAGGAAAGGATCCGAAAACTGCAGTGGGCTGCTATATCCATTGCGACAGCGGGCGTTCTTGTCCTAACTATTGATTACGGGCGCCTGCCCTGGATCGCCCTTGTAATAGCTCTCTCTTGGGGAAGTTACGGGATCATGAAAAAGCTGTTGGGGCTTGGCGCGCTAGAAGGCCTTGCGATTGAAACATTTATCTCAGGCTTCTTCTACCTGGGATACCTTATTTATATAGGCAATCAGGGAACCGGACAGTTTGGACGTACAACTGGACTAACGCTTCTATTAATCAGCGCGGGTGCAGTAACTGCAATTCCGCTCTTATTATTTAATGGTGCAACAACACGGCTACCTCTAGCAACCATCGGCTTATTGCAGTACATCACACCTACGTTGACTTTTTGCATTGGTGTGTGGATCCGCCATGAAGATATGTCTGCTGCAAGATGGGCTGGTTTCGTTATTATTTGGGTGGCACTGAGCGTGCTAGCTCTAGATTTACTTAAATCAAGCAGAACGGTCGATAACAGCGTCACATAGCGACATTAAGGCACCAGTTGCATCACTGACGGGTAAGGGCCCAAGTGCAAGACGTGCCTCTTTAGCAACATTGTGCAGTTGTTCACGTGATACATCCAGTGCTTTGTGGTTGCGAAGCTCCTCTAAAACTTGCGCCACAGTTGCTTCATCCTCAATAGGTCCCGATAGTAATTGCTGTAACTCGCGATCGGCCGAATCTCTTGACTTCATGACATTTAAAGTTACAAGCGTTGGCACACCCTCACGTAAATCAGTACCTGGTGTCTTGCCTGATTGACTTGATTCACTCGCGATATCGATAACATCATCGGCTAATTGAAAAGCAACACCTATCTTTTCACCAAATTTAGTCACGATATCCATAATCTCAAGTGGTGCACCTGAAATCATTGCGCCATAGCGTGCACTAGCGGCGATCAACGAACCTGTTTTATCGGCCACAACCTTTAAGTAATAATCAAGTGGGTCTTGCCCGGGATTTGGCCCCTGCGTCTCCATAATCTGACCAATAACAAGGCGCTCAAATGTGCGCGCCTGTAAACGAACGGCTGCAGGGCCAAGGTCGGCTAAGAGGTCAGAGGATTTTGCAAAGAGAAAATCACCAGTCAAGATCGCAATAGTGTTACCCCATCGAAGATTTGCACTCTCAACCCCACGGCGAAGTGGCGCCTCATCCATCACATCATCGTGATAGAGCGTTGCTATGTGCGTAATCTCGCAGGCAACGGCCGCTGCGATAACACCTTGGCCCGTTGGATCACCAAACTGAGCAGTTAATAGGGTTAATAAGGGGCGAAGACGCTTGCCACCGGCTGCAACAAGGTGGTGCGCAGTTTCATCAACAAAGGGATTGTCACTTCGTGTGTGGCTCAAGAGCAGAGCTTCTACCTGCGCCATCTGGGCCACGAGTGTGGCTTCAAGTGCCGGTGCGACGTTGGGAATACCAAATGATGACATTAGCGGATAAAGGTTGCGAGGCTTGTTATGAAATCAAGAAGTGGAGCGGGATAAACGCCCAGTGCAATGGTGAGAATGATTGAAAAGATAATTGCGATCCGTGTAAGTGATGATGGAATCTCAACACTTGTACCATCTTGAACTGGGTCGGTGAAGAACATCAGAACGATTACACGTATATAGAAAAAGGCAGCAATTGCACTTGAGAGTACACCGGCTATTACAACGGCCTTCGCACCGTTTTCATATGCGGCAGAAAAGATTGAAAACTTTCCAATGAAACCACTTGTTAGAGGGATTCCAGCAAAGGCTAATAAGAATCCTGCAAATGTAGCGGCGATCCATGGAGAGCGCTTACCTAAGCCCTTCCAACGATTTAAGTCGGTAACTTCACCGTTTGCATCACGCACCAATGTCACGACTGCAAATGCACCAACGGTTGCAACGCCATAGGCAAATAAGTAAAAGATTGAGGCATCTAGCCCTGCCTTATTGAGCGCAATAACACCTGCGAGCAAAAAGCCTGCATGTGCAATTGATGAGTAAGCCAGCATGCGCTTCACATCTCGTTGGGCTATTGCAACGAATGAGCCAAAGAGCATGGTGATGATTGCTATTGCCGAAAGTAGCGGGGACCAAGACCACTGTGCATTGGCAAAGACCGTGTAGTAGATACGGAGCATCGCACCAAATGCAGCAACCTTGGTAGCTGCTGCCATAAATCCAGTGATTGGTGTTGGTGCACCTTGATAGACATCGGGTGACCATGCATGGAAAGGAACTGCGCCAACTTTAAAGAGCAGGCCAATGGAAAGAAATGCGATGCCGATCAGAAGTAGTACATCGTTACCACTGCCACCAACTACTGATTCACGGATTCCGGCAAATGTGACTGAGGTTGAGTACCCATATAAATACGCCATTCCAAAGAGGAAAAATGCTGAGGAAAAGGCGCCGAGTAAGAAGTATTTAAGGGCCGCCTCTTGGGATGCCAAACGGCGCCGGCGTGAAAGGCCTGCCATTAAGTAGAGTGGCAGCGATAGCATTTCAAGGGCTACAAATAAAGTAATCAAATCACTTGAAACTGGGAACAACATCATTCCTGATATGGCAAAGAGTGTGAGTGGGTAGACCTCTGTTACTTGATTTCCTGTTTGTACGGCATGGCGCTCTTCATCCGAACCTGGCAGAGCTGCAGCAAGGGCGGTGAAGTGATCAGTATCGGCAATAACAAAGACTGAGATGATTGCAATGATAAGAATGGTGGCCTGCAATAAAATAGCTGGGCCATCGATTACTACCGATCCCATTGCAGCGGTCGTAGATTGGGCGTTGCGGATTTTCCATACTTGAGCAAGAGATAAAACAAGTGTGCCGATTGTTAAGGTTAACTGTGTAATCGAGCGCAGTGCTTTGGATACAAAGGCTTCTACTAATACACCGATTAAAGCTCCAGCAAGGAGAATTAAAATTGGTGAAAGCAGTGTGTAGTTAAGTACTGGCGAAGTGAAACCCATTTATTTGCTCCCACTCGTTGGTAGAGGATCGCTAAAGCCCAGTTGAGCGATGACATGTGAAGCCGCTGGATTAATGACCTTGAGCAGTGGTGATGGATAGAAACCAAGAACGACGATAATTGCAATTACAGGTGCGATAGCGATTTTTTCACGAAGATTTAAATCACTCAGGTTTTCATTTCCTGGTGTAGTTGGTCCATGGAGCGCTTTTTGAACTGGGATTAAAATGTATAGCGCTGCTAAAACTATTCCAAATGTTGCAATGACTGCATGTACTGGATAACGCGTGAAGGTACCGACAAGAACTAAAAACTCGCTAACGAAGCTCGATAGACCAGGAAGTGCAAGCGATGACATTCCAGCAAGGAAGAACATCCAGGCCATTACAGGTGTAACGCGCTGTAGGCCACCAAAGTCGGTGATCGTTGAAGATCCGCGCCTAGAGATCATCCAGCCTCCAACTAAGAATAAGGCGGCGGTGGAGAAGGCGTGATTAAACATGTATAACGTTGCTCCGCTATGGCCTTGAGAGGTCATAGCAAAGATTCCCATTGTGATGAAGCCAAAGTGAGAGATCGATGTAAAGGCGATCAGACGCTTTAAATCACGCTGACCAATCGCAAGGATTGCTCCGTAAACAATTGAAATTACCGCTAAGACCAAAATCAGTGGTGTAAATGTCTTGCTGGCCTCTGGAAATAGAGTTAGGCAGTAGCGAATCATTCCAAAGGTTCCGACCTTGTCTAAGACACCTAGGAGCAGTACTGAAGTTCCTGGTGTAGCCGATTCGGCAGCATCGGGTAGCCAGGTATGAAGTGGCCACAAGGGAGCTTTGATCGCAAAGGCGATAAAGAATCCTAAGAACAAAAGATTCTGTGTGGTTGAGCTCATCTCAAGCTTGGAGAGTGCCACTAAATCAAATGTGTGTCCACCCTGTGCCCCTGACATCACATACAGTGCAATGATTGAAGCCAACATCAGTAAGCCACCGAAGAGGCTATAAATCAAAAACTTTACCGCTGCCGCTGATCGCTCACCCGTTCCATATCCCCCAATAAGGAAGTAGACCGGGATCAACATAGCTTCAAAGATCACATAAAAGAGGAATACATCAGTTGCTGCAAACACACCTATCATCATTGTCTCTAAGACAAGGATAAGGATATAGAAGGTTTTAACGCTCCAGCGTCCACCGTGAGATTCATTCCAACCGGCAAGAACTACAACTGGGGCAAGAATCGTTGACATTAAGATAAGGACTAATGCAAGGCCATCGATACCCAATGCGTAGTTGATTCCAAAGGATGGAATCCATGAATACTTTTCAACAAATTGAAGCTCAACGTTATCGCGTTGGAAAGTGGTGGCCATGGCGATTGTTGCGCCCAAGACAATTAGTGTTGTTGCAAGGGCAACTTGCTTTACTAACTTCTCATTCGTCTTTGGAAGGGCTACAACCACAACTGAACCAGCAAGTGGCAAAACCATCAAGAGCGTTAACCAGATCATTATTGGACCACCACCCAGATAGCAGCAATGAGTGCGAGTGCGCCAATGAAAATTAACGCGGCATAACTGCGCACAAAGCCGTTCTGAAGCCCACGCAGGGATGCTCCTGAACCAAGAGCTGCTCGTCCCACGCCTCGCACAGCCCCATCGATTACCGCCTCATCAGTCTTGACCAATACATCGGTTAACACCTGACCTGGACGCATAAAGACGGCCTCATTGAAGCGATCCTGCATTAAATCTTGGCGGGCAATTGTTGTAAAGATTGAAACATCGGTAGGTGCCACTGCTTCAACTTCATTTCGTGAGTACTTCATAAATGCAATTGCGACACCAATAGCTACCATCGCTAAGGCAAGTGCTGAGACAACTATTGGTGAGAGAAGCTCTTCATGTTCACCATGGCTTTCAAAGAGCGGTGATAGCCAGTTAATAAGTGCATTCCCATGACTCAATAAGTAACCCGATGTAACTGAACCAACGGCAAGGATGGCCATAGGCAACCACATTAACCATGGGGACTCATGGGGATGTGCCTCTTCATCCCAGCGAGAAGTACCGGTAAATGTAAGGATCATTACTCGTGTCATATAAAAAGCAGTAATGCCTGCACCTAATAATGTGACCGATCCAAGAATGATTCCTTTAATACCGCCAGAGTTAAATGCAGTTTCAATGATCATATCTTTTGAATAGAAGCCGGCAAATGGTGGAACGCCTAAAATCGCTAAGTATCCAAGTCCAAATGTTACAAAGGTAATTGGCATGAACTTACGCAGCGCGCCATATTTGCGCATATTTACCTGATCGTTCATTCCATGCATAACTGAACCTGCTCCAAGGAACATTCCAGCTTTAAAGAAACCATGTGTGAGCAAGTGCATGATTGCAAAGGCATAACCAACTGGACCAAGGCCAGCGGCCAAAATCATGTAACCGATCTGCGACATTGTTGATGCTGCAAGGGCTTTTTTAATATCATCTTTGGCTGTACCGATTAAGGCACCAAACATCAAAGTAATTGCACCGACGATGACAACCAAAAGTTGGGCGGTAGGAGCGGCATCAAAGATGAAGTTAGAGCGAGTAATGAGATAGACCCCCGCGGTAACCATTGTCGCGGCGTGGATCAGGGCCGAGACCGGAGTAGGACCCGCCATCGCATCGCCAAGCCATGCCTGTAGCGGGAATTGTGCAGATTTTCCAGTTGCTGCAACTAACAACATAATGCCGATACCGGTGAGCGCCGCAGTTGATGTCTGCTCAGCGGCGGCCTTTACGCCGGTAAATGAGACAGTGCCCATCGTTGCAAATGCGATCATGATGGCAAAAGAGAGCCCCATGTCACCAACGCGGTTCATGATAAATGCTTTTTTAGAGGCCGTTGCATATGCAGGCTTTTGATTCCAGAAACCGATTAAGAGATAGGAGGCAAGACCTACGCCCTCCCAGCCAACATAAAGATTGAGATAACTATCGCCCAAGACAAGTAAGAGCATTGCGGCGATAAAGAGATTTAAAAATGCAAAGAATCGGCGGCGATCTGGATCGTGGGCCATGTAGGAGATTGAATAGATATGAATCAATGTGCCCACACCTGTAATCAAAAGAACAAAGCAGATAGACAATTGATCGAGCAATAAACCTGCATCGATCTTAAATGTCCCTACCGATATCCACTCAAAGAGCTTCTGACCAACTGGGCGTTGCTCACTTGGACGGCCAAGCATTAATGAGAGTTGATAGAGACCCACAAAGAATGAAGATGCTGAAAGCGCCGTTGCAAGTAAGTGTCCCCATTTATCGCTGCGGCGTCCTGCTAATAATAAAATTACAGCGCCAGCAAGTGGCAGTGCAATGAGATAAACCAGGCTATTTGAACTCATCATGGCTATCGCTTCAACAAACTGGCATCATCGACAGATGCTGATCGGCGTGAGCGATAAATCGTTACGATAATTGCTAAACCAACTACGACTTCGCAAGCGGCAACGACCATCGTAAAGAAGGCAACCACCTGGCCGTTGAGATCTCCGTTGATGCGAGAGAAGGTTACAAACGAGAGATTAGCGGCGTTGAGCATGAGCTCAACACACATGAATACGACGATTGCATTGCGGCGAAGAACTACGCCGACTGCACCGATAGTAAAGAGAAGTGCTGAGAGATAGAGATAGTTAGCTGCATTCATCTATTTCTCCTCCTCAATACTTGTATCGACCGTGCCGAGTTCAAAGCGCGATGAATCTAAGACATCTCCGCGTGCTTTTAAGCTGGCATTGATCGAGGCGGCAGCTGCTGTGCCATCTGGCAAAAGCGCTGGAACATCAACGGCGTTATGTCGTGCAAAGACACCTGGAGCTGGAAGACCAGCGGCCGTTGCCAGAGAATCTCCGCGGAACCTATTAATGGAAAGTTGGCGCTGAGTTGGGCGCTCTTGAATCCGTTGGTGATGGGCTAAAACCATTGCACCAAGGGCGGCGGTTATTAGTAGTGCAGATACAACTTCAAAGGGCCAGACAAAAGTTGAAAATAAAAGCTGTGCAATTCCCTCTACGTTGCCGTTTGCATTTACCCCTTCTACTCCAACTGCGCTGCGGCCTAATCTCGCACGGCCCAGTAGCGAAACCATCAGCCCGCCAAAACCAAGAGCGGCGGTAATTGCAATTGGGCGAAGACCACGAATTGTCTCTGTCAGTGAGTCAGATGAATCAACACCAACCAACATGAGGATAAAGAGAAAGAGCATCATGACCGCTCCTGTATAAACAACGATCTGTACGATTCCAAGAAATGGAGCACCCTGTGCGATATAGAAGACTGCAAGTGCGACCATGACAAATGCCATCAAGATTGCCGAGTGAACTGCTTTTTTAACAAGTAGCATTCCAAGAGCGGCGGCAAGAGTTAGCGGTGCAAGAATCCAGAAAAGCATCGCTTCAGGGGATGCCGTCTGACCAACTTGCAGAGCTAACTCGTTCATTTATTTTATTTCCTGTGATGGATGAGCTTGGGTAACATCACCTTTGTAGTAATTCTTATCATCCATATCTGGATACATCGGATGCGGTGGCATCAACATGCCAGCACGTAATGGTCCAAGTAAGTCATCTTTTTCAAAGATTAGTTTTTCACGCGAATCATCGGCGAGTTCGTACTCATTTGTCATCGTCAGCGCACGCGTTGGGCAGGCTTCGATACATAGTCCGCAGAAAACGCAGCGTAGATAGTTAATTTGATAGACCTTGCCGTAGCGCTCACCTGGTGACATGCGATGCTCTTCTGTGTTATCGGCGCCTTCAACATAGATCGCATCTGCTGGACAGGCCCAAGCACAGAGTTCGCAGCCAATGCATTTTTCTAAGCCATCTGGGTGGCGGTTTAACTGATGGCGGCCATGGAATCGCTCCTGCGTAGGTGCTTTAACCTCGGGATATTCAACGGTTTCTGGCTTTTTAAAGATTGTCGAGAAAGTAACCCAGAAGCCCTTTGCATGACCTAGTAATCCAACAGAGCCAGGTTGATCGACCTGTTCGAACTCAACTTTTTTGAGATCTAACTCATTATTTTTAAAGGCTTCGATATCAGACATGGTCGCTCTCCTTCTTAATCGGCAAAGCTGGGACTGCAAAGCTCGGCGCTGGCCCTTCGTCGAAAACGGCCTCGTCCTTCTTCTTCTTGGCCTTCTCAAAGCCGATATTGACTAACATAATAAGTAGAACTACAAAGCTTGCGAATCCGACAACGACTAAACGCGGTGCACCTTGCATGGAAAGTAGGCGCAGTGTTGCAACAATCAAGATCCATACGATTGAAACTGGAATTAAGATTTTCCAGCCGAACTGCATGAACTGGTCATAGCGAAGACGTGGCAGGGTTCCGCGCAGCCACACAAATACGAAGAAGAAGACTAAGACTTTGGAGAAGAACCAGATTCCAGTAAACCAGCCACCCAGCCAGTTTTCAGTAAAGCCCAAGAACGGTGGTGCGTGATAACCACCGAGGAAGAGCGTTGTTGCAAGGGCTGAGACGGAGATGATGTTGACGTATTCAGCTAAGAAAAATAATGCGAACTTAAGAGATGAGTACTCGGTATGGAAGCCACCGACGAGCTCGCCTTCGGCTTCAGCTAAATCAAATGGTGCACGGTTTGTCTCACCGACCATAGATATTGCAAAGATAACAAAGGATGGGAATAGGACCACGGCATACCACGTCTTTGATTGGGCGGCGACAATATCTGATGTTGACATCGAGCCTGCATAGATAAAGACGGCGACAAGTGAGAGCCCCATTGCAATTTCATAGGAAATAACCTGTGCGCTAGAGCGCAGACCACCGAGGAGTGGATAGGTAGAGCCCGATGACCATCCAGCCAAGATGATTCCGTAGACACCAATCGATGCGATTGCCAGAACATAGAGAACACCGATTGGAAGATCAGTTAGCTGCATCGCAGTCTTTTGACCAAACAAAGTTACTGGGCCTGTTATTGGAATAACTGCAAAGGACATAAAGCAGGTTGTAGCACTGATAATTGGAGCTAAAACAAAGACTACTTTGTCGGCCGCTGCCGGAATGATGTCCTCTTTGAGTGCCAGTTTTACTCCATCGGCTAGCGCCTGAATTAAACCAAATGGACCAACACGGTTAGGTCCTGGGCGCTGTTGCATGCGACCGACTAAGCGGCGCTCTCCCCATACCGAAAGAAGTGTCAGAATT